>DASZUX010000322.1:0-20631 GCA_035547455.1 Chitinophagaceae bacterium | reverse complement strand
GGAGGTAGGGAATGTGTGGGGATGGAGAGGGGGAAAGTTTTTGGGGGGGTTACCCTGCTGGACAACAACCTTACCCGCAGGGTCTTCCTTAAAGGCTTAGTGGGTGGGTAGGAGACCCTGCGGTGGGTTTTGTACCGCAGCTCCGCTGTACTACCACAGCCCACGTAATATGGCTAGCTATGTGCTAAGCCAAGCTTTTGTGCTAACCATGCCGCAGGGTCTCATGGCTTACGCACAGGCTGGGCATGAAGACCCTGCGGAGAAGGGAAGGCTGGGCATAAAGACCCAGCGGAGAAGGGGAATTTCACAGATTGGATTTCATTTCTTTTATATTTTTTGTAAAAACGATACATTACGGACTGTATCTTGCGTATGAATCCAGCTTTTTTGGTCAACATTTTTGATAAAAGTTATTAAATGGAAGAAAACAACGAATACACCGAACCTTTGGTAACAATCGGTGTTCCTATGGCCGAACCTGAAGATTTAGGCGATGGGACGGAAAAAGAAGGCAGCGATGATTCTTTGAAGCAATTGATGGAAAAACCGTTCGATCCTACTTTGATTAAAGTGGAAAGTAAGACGCCTTCCTTAGACACATTAATAAAGCGTATAAAGGGCAACACAATTCAAATGGACACGTCCAACTATTTTCAAAGGCAAGATGACCTTTGGGATAAGGGCAAACAAAGCCGGTTAATTGAAAGTATCTTGATACGATTTCCTTTACCCGCTTTCTTTTTTGACGCATCGGATGATCATAATTGGTTAGTTGTGGATGGACTACAAAGGTTGAGTAGCATTAGAAATTTCTGTGTAACCAAAACATTGCTGTTGCAAGATCTTGAATTTCTCACACACTTGAATGGCAAGGGATGGGATGATTTGAATGGCGACTTACATAGGGTTATTGAAGAAGCTGAAGTAATTATTTATAAAATTCTTCCAGGAACACCAACAGACGTAAAGTTCAATATTTTCAAAAGAATTAATACAGGTGGCTTGATTCTTGAAGCGCAAGAAATAAGACACGCCCTTTTTCAAGGCGCACCTTCGCATTTTGTAACAGAACTGGCTCGAACAAAAGAATTTCTTGATGCAACAGAGCACAAGATTGCAACCCGAAGAATGCTTGACAGAGACTTTGTCAATAGATTTTTATGTTTTTATTTATTTGGAACCGAAAACTATGGAACTAAGGAATATGGGCAAGACTTAGACACATTTATGAGTAAAGCCATGACGAAAATTTACGATTTATCCGCAGTTGACCTTGATAAAATAAGAGAGGATTTCAAACAGTCAATGATACTAGCAAAAGAAATTTTTGGTAGAGAAGCATTTCGCAAAGTCTATTACAGTCACAGTAAATTGCCGCCCATCAATAAAGCCTTATTCGATGCAATTGCTGTCCAGTTTGCCTTAATTAACAATACAGACAGAGAAAAATTAAAAACCCAGAAAGAGAAATTTAAACGTTCATTGGCGGAAAAACTTAATAAAGACCAATATTTTTTTACATCTGTCACCACTTCTACAAGTGATAGAAACCGTGTCGTTAAAAGACATACAGTGATATCTGAATTAATAAAAGCAATAACTTATCCAGTATGATCAAGGCAATTGAAATACACAATTTTAAAGCCATAAAATCAAAATATTTTCCACTGCGACCATTAAATATATTACTAGGTCTTAATGGGCAGGGTAAATCTTCTTTTATCCAATTGTTGCTTGCCTTAAGGCAATCAACAGATTCATTGAATAGAGGAATTTTGCAACTTAATGGCCCAGAGTGTCGGATTGGTACCACTAGGGATGCTTTATACCAATTTGCCGGTAAAGGAGAGAGCTTGTCAATCGCTTTACGCTTCGATGAAGGTGACATGTTGAGGATGAATTTTGATTATATAATTGGTTCTGATGTCTTTAATCAGAAAGATGTAGAGAGTGATATATATAATGAAAGGTCAACCATAGCAGATCGCAAGCAACCTTTGTTTGGCAACAATTTTCAATACTTAAACGCAAGCCGAATTGAGCCACAATCAATCCATAAAAAGAGCTATACTAGCGTAGTAACGCTTAATAACATCGGCTCAATAGGCGAGTATACAGTGGATTATCTAGAAACAAGAGGCGATGAGGATATTTCATTTGATAATTGCATTCACGAGAAAACACTAAGTTCACGAAATAATCAGGGCGCAATTATACAAGACAGGCGGTTACTTAATCAAGTAAATTTGTGGATGCGTGAAATTTCCCCAGATGTGAGCGTAAGCACGACAAATGTTTCATCAGATATAGTTAAGCTGGAATACGAATTCGAACAGCCAACCTTTGGCAAAACAATGCCATTTAAACCTGAAAATGTTGGGTTTGGAATTTCTTACTCTCTGCATGTTGTTGTGTCCCTCTTAAAAGCAAGACCGGGTGATTTATTAATAATTGAAAACCCTGAAAGCCACATCCACCCAAGGGGGCAGGCAGAACTTGGAAAGTTGATTGCACTTGTTGCGCAAAATAATGTACAAATTGTTGTAGAAACACATAGCGATCACATTCTAAATGGGATCAGAGTAGCAGTAAAACAATATCCAGTTATGCGAGAAAGAGTCATAGCGTTTTATTTTGAAAAACAAGTAACTAATTTAGAACAATATTCACAAATTACGAATATTGAGATTGATCAAAACGGTGAGCTTAGTAGCTACCCCGACAATCTGTTAGCTGAATGGAGTAATCAACTTTTAAAATTGCTATAGATGGATCTTGTATTTAACGAAGTGTCTTTTCATCCGCTTGCAAACAACGAATATATATTGAGTGAGAAGTTTATCGAAATGCTAAAACTCTATGATAAAACGAGAAAGGAGCATGGGTATAAACATTTGATATTTCCAGTCAATATTGGTGATATAAGGGTTAGTCAAAACATGACGTTTACGCAGTGGGTATACTCAATTAAAAATCAGAGTTACAAAAACAAAATATTAAGTGTGCCATTTATTAGGCCTTTTGCAGACAAAGTGCTTGCGGAAAGGTTAGAGGATTTGAATAGATTTTATTATGTCAATGAAACCGCGGGTATTCAAGAAGAGTATTGTACTGGCCTCGCAACAGCTTACATAAAAGACAAAATTGCCCTCAGTCTTGCTACAGCTGAATGTTGGAATACACCGAAAGTAAGGTTTAAAGAGATTATCAATGAGCAGCTTGATACAGTCGACGTTGAGGTATGTAATATTACATCCGAAGACCACATTCTTGATGAAACAGTCAGTAATAAACTAATGTATTCAGGCGAGATGAAACTAGATGTATGTGAAGTCCCTTTTGACGATAAACCACTAACATTAAGTGGTGATCATCATGGTAATAATAAATTAGAAGCATTTGGTAAAAAAATCCTCAAGAATAAGTATGTCTGTGCTGTTATCAATAACATTGATTTCACGCCCCAGGCTATACGATTTATTAAAGAGATAAATTCAGATGGCACCATAGCCATTGTATTGTATTGGGAAAACGCAGGTTATGGTATGATGATTCAGACTACTGGAAGAAATTATAGGGAAACTGCAGAGATTGCCAAAATTTTACAGAATGAATTTGATAGATAATGCCCTACTTTTATAATTGCAATTTATCTCACTTGATAAACCCGTGCCATATTTAGATTCACCACAGCGCCCTAAAGATTCCCCATAACCGCCAGTCTCTATCTATCTCCCCACAGCCGCCATCCAAACCAACAGCCCAAGTGCTTGCGACGCAACCGCCGATGCCATAAAATACTATTGCCTGTATCAAAATACCCCTTTATTTCTTATCCCCTATCTTTGTCCTATCCAACTAATAGAAGATGCCGGAAGAAAAATCACTCAACTTTTTAGAGGAAATAATTGAAGACGACTTAAGCACGGGGAAGTATAAAACAATACTCACACGTTTTCCGCCGGAGCCTAATGGCTACCTGCATATAGGCCATTGCAAAAGTATATGCCTAAACTTTGGGCTGGCCATAAAGTATGGCGGTAAAACCAACCTTCGCTTTGATGATACCAACCCCGTTACTGAAGATACCGAGTATGTAGACAGCATAAAGGACGATATACAATGGCTGGGCTTTAACTGGGCAAACGAGTTTTATGCCAGCGATTATTTTGAGCAGTTGTATGGCTTTGCCACGCAGCTTATACACAAGGGCCTGGCGTATGTAGATGATAGCAGCGCCGAGCAGATAGCCCTGGAAAAAGGTACGCCCACACAGCCGGGCACAGAAAACGCTTACCGCAGCCGCAGCGTGGAAGAAAACCTGGAGCTGTTTGCCGCCATGCGCGCGGGTAAGTACGCGGATGGCGCTAAGGTGCTGCGTGCCAAAATAGATATGGCCAGCCCGAATATGCACATGCGCGACCCTATCCTCTACCGCATAAAGCATGCGCACCACCACCGCACGGGCGATGCATGGTGCATTTACCCCATGTACGACTTTGCGCATGGCCAAAGCGACAGCATTGAAAACATTACGCACAGCATCTGCACGCTGGAGTTTATTCCACACAGGCCGCTGTACGACTGGTGTATACAGCAGCTGGGCATCTTCCCCAGCCACCAGTACGAGTTTGCGCGCCTAAACCTTACCTACACGGTAATGAGCAAGCGCCGCCTGCTGCAGCTGGTAAATGAGCGCCACGTAACCGGCTGGGACGACCCGCGTATGCCCACCATTAGCGGTATGCGCCGCAGGGGCTACACGCCCGAAAGCCTGCGCGACTTTTGCGAGCGGGTGGGCATAGCCAAGCGCGAAAACCTGATAGACGTAGGCCTGCTTGAGTTTTGCGTGCGCGAACACCTGAACAAAATCGCTATTCGCCGCATGGTGGTGATGGACCCGCTAAAGGTGGTTATTACCAGCCTGCCCGAAGGCTTTACCGAAGAAGTGCAGAGCGAAAACAACCCCGAAGCTGCCGAGGTTACCTACCGCAATATTCCGTTTAGTCGTGAGCTGTATATAGAGCGTGAAGATTTTATGGAAAACCCGCCAAAAAAGTTCTTCCGGCTGGCGCCGGGGCAGATGGTGCGCTTAAAAAGTGCATACATCATTAAGTGCGAAGAGGTGGTGAAAGACGATGCGGGCAACATTACCGAAATACGCTGCAGCCATGTGCCGGATAGTAAAACCGGTGGTGTAAATGCTAACATGCAGGTAAAAGCCACCATACACTGGGTAAGTGCGCAGCATGCCCTGCCGGTGGAACTCCGCATATACGACCGCCTGTTTAAGGTAGAAAACGTAGGCGCTGCCGAAGGGGATTTTAAAGACTATATTAACGCCGACAGCCTTAGCATACAGCAGGCCTGGGCCGAGCCATCCTTAGCCGGGGGCAGCTCCACAGACCGCTACCAGTTTCTGCGCAAGGGATACTACTATGCTGATAAAGACAGCGCCCCCGGCAAGCTGGTGTTTAACCGCACCGTTACCCTGCGCGATACCTGGGCAAAAGAGCAGAAAAAGGGGTAGGGCTTAAGTAAGCTGCACACTTTTTCGTTCATCAGGCCTGCAATAATACAATGCGTATCTTCGCCCCTTATCATTATGCGGTGTATGAGCCTGGCCAGTAATTTTCAGCAACATTTAAAAACAAATTTGCCTTTTCTTAATCCTGCTTACAGTAAAATATTGCTGGCAGTAAGCGGGGGGGTAGATAGTGTGGCGCTTGCCGATTTATTTATCAGGGCCGGGTATCACTGTGTACTGCTGCACTGTAATTTTCATTTGCGGGGAGAGGAGAGTACCCGCGATGAACAATTTGTAACAAGCCTTGGGGATAAATATAATGTGCCGGTGCTGGTGCAGCATTTTGATACTGAAGCGTGGGCCCGGCAGCACAAGCTTTCCATCCAGGAGGCAGCAAGAAAACTGCGGTACCGGTGGTTTGAGGAAATAGTTAGTAATGAAGCATTAAGCATTAAGAGCAATACGGGTCTCGCGCCTCACGTCCTGCGTTTCACGGCAATTCATTTAGCCACTGCCCACCACGCCAACGATAACATAGAAACCCTGCTAATTAACCTGTTTCGTGGCACAGGCATCAGCGGGTTGCATGGCATTCCTGCAACACAGGCCCACATCATCCGCCCTTTGTTGTTTGCCAGGCGGGATGAAATAATGGATTACGCCGTTGCCAATGGTTTGCATTGGGTAGAAGATTCCTCAAACGCTTCGGATAAATACACGCGCAACTTTATACGCCACCAGGTGCTGCCGCTGGCAAAAGAAATTTTTCCAAATGCCGAAGAAAACCTGTTGCAGGATATTGAAAGGTTTAGAGAAGCGGAAGAGTTGTATAACCAGGCTGTAACACAGTACAAGAAAAAACTATTGCAGCAAAAAGGTAACGAATTGCATATACCCATTTTAAAACTGCAGAAAAGTACACCGCTTCAAACAATAGTGTGGGAAATAATAAAAGAATTCAATTTTTCTGCTGCCCAGTCACCGGAAGTAATAAAATTAATGCAGGCGGCAAACGGCAGCCAGGTAACGTCGTCCACTCACCGTATTATTAATAACCGCGGCTGGTTAATTATCGCCCCGCTGCAAACACAGCAGGCGCAACATATTGTTATTGAAAAAGGGGATAATAAAATCGTGTTTGAAGACGGCACCCTGCATGTGGATATTCTTCCCGCCGCCAATATATACATAGCAACAGATGCGTCGGTAGCTATGTTTGATGCAGCGCATATCCGGTTTCCCCTTATCCTTCGCAAATGGAAACAGGGGGATTATTTTTACCCCCTTGGTATGCAGAAAAAGAAAAAACTCAGCCGCTTTTTTATTGACCAGAAACTTTCGCCACCGGATAAGGAAAAAGTATGGGTACTTGAGATAAACAAAAAAATTGCCTGGGTGGTGGGCATGCGTATTGACGACAGGTGTAAAATTACTTCTGCCACCCAAAAAATATGCAAGGTGCAATGGTTTAAAAGCTAACCAAACCACTCTTTAAATTGCAGTGT
This sequence comes from Chitinophagaceae bacterium, assembly GCA_035547455.1. Taxonomy (GTDB): domain Bacteria; phylum Bacteroidota; class Bacteroidia; order Chitinophagales; family Chitinophagaceae; genus JABDFW01. The sequence goes on along the minus strand of DASZUX010000322.1, from coordinate 13,599 downwards.
AACCTGCTGAATAAAATCGCCCACGGGGTTAATACCGGTAAACAACAGGCAGCAGGCTATATAAAACAATATCCCCCATAGTGCGCCCCAAAGGTGTGCCGAGTGGTTAATATTGCCGCGACCCTTTTTGGCAAGATAACCTGAAATAATAAGGTACAACGGCCCGAAAATAAACCCGGGTATTACAGGTGGTATCATAAACATGCCAATCCTGTTAAGCGGCGCGATTAAAATGCCCACAAAAATTACCGCCGACACTGCACCGGAAGCGCCAAGACTCCGGTAATACCTGTCGTCTTTATGCTTGCGGTAAGTAGGCAGCAGGCAAACCACCAGCGTGGTAGCATACATAAGCAGGTAAAGCCCTTTGCCTTTATCGCCAAAGTTTGCGATAAACGAATCCTCAACGCCAATTATACCGCTTTGTGTTTGACCGAACAGGTACAACGACAGCATATTAAATGCCAGGTGACCAAGGTCAGCATGTATAAAGCCACAGGTAATAAACCGGTACCATTGTTTTTGGTGTGTAACAGCCGGCGGGTAAAAAATAAGGTCGTCAATTACCTTTGCTTTTTGAAACCCGATAAGAGATACAACAACAGTAATGGCGATGATGATAACGGTAAGCGAAAGGGCCATGGTGTTAAAATTAAACGTGGTAAAAATAGGGCAGAAAGGCTAATTGATAAAATCTGCGGCCCCGTGCTGCGGGACAAGTTATTATACTAAACATTTTAGTTACTTTGCAGTATGAACACACAGGCTCCTTTGGCAGAAAGAATGCGGCCCAATACGCTGGAAGAACTGGCAGGCCAGCAGCATCTTACCGGCAGGGGAAGCATTTTGCGCCGTGCTATTCAACAAGGCAATATTCCTTCCATGATATTATGGGGGCCGCCCGGTACAGGTAAAACAACCATTGCCAATATTATTGCACATACATTGCAAATGCCCTTTTACCAGCTAAGTGCCATAAGCAGCGGGGTAAAGGAGGTACGTGAGGTGATAGAGGCTGCAAAGCAGCAATCAAGGGCTATTTTGTTTATTGACGAAATACACCGTTTTAATAAAGGCCAGCAGGATGCCCTGCTGGGGGCTGTGGAAAAAGGTACTATTACATTAATCGGCGCTACTACAGAAAATCCTTCTTTTGAAGTTAATTCGGCATTATTGAGCCGGTGCCAGGTGTATGTGCTGAAGCCGTTAAACGAGGCAGATATGGTGGCACTGCTAAGACACGCGCTTGAAAAAGACGAAATATTAAAGCAGTACAACGTTGAGCTGAAAGAAACGGCAGCCCTCATTAACATTTCCGGCGGCGACGCCCGTAAACTGTTAAACCTGTTAGAACTGGTGGTAACCAGCTCGTTTCAGCCATCCTGCGGCGATATTGCCGGAATTACCGACGACCTTGTAATGGATGTAGCGCAAAAGCGTATTGCCATTTACGATAAGAAAGGCGAGCAGCACTATGATATTATTTCGGCATTTATTAAAAGCATGCGCGGCAGCGACCCCAATGCGGCTGTTTACTGGCTGGCCCGCATGATTGAGGGTGGAGAGGACGTGAAATTTATTGCGCGGCGTATGCTTATACTGGCATCGGAAGATATAGGTAATGCCAACCCCAATGCTCTATTATTAGCCAACGCTGCATTTGAAGCGGTAAACAAAATAGGTTTTCCTGAATCGTCGCTTATATTATCGCAGTGCGCCATTTACCTGGCAAGCAGCCCCAAAAGTAACAGCGCTACCGTGGCCATAGGCAGGGCAACCGGTGCCGTAAAGCAGCATGGTGATTTGCCGGTGCCGCTGCATATTCGTAATGCGCCAACCCGGCTTATGAAAGACCTTGATTATGGCAAAGGCTACCAGTACAGCCATAATTACAAGGGCAATTTTTCTGAACAGGAATATTTGCCTGCTGAAATTGCCGGCTCACGGTTTTATGAGCCCGGCAATAATGCAAGGGAAGAAGAACTGCGTAAATTTTTAAAACAACGGTGGAAAGATAAATACGGCTTTTAATACATTACAATGTTTCACTATTTCTTATCCTGCAAATTTTTCGTAAACTCATAATATTTCCGACCTTACGCCCTGAAAATTTACCTGTTTGAAGAAATCGTCATCCTTTAGCCTTAGCATTTTATCCGGTATCCTGCTTTGGGCATCCTGGCCTGTGTCGTCATTAACATTTTTAATATTTGTTGCGTTTATGCCCCTGCTGCACCTGGCAGACAGTATTGACAATAAAAAGCGCTTTTTTTTACATGCGTTTATTACAATGCTTATTTGGAACGCCTGTGCCACCTGGTGGATATGGAATTCTACAGGCCCGGGCGCTGTTGCTGCTATAATTGCCAACAGTTTAATTATGTGCCTGCCATGGTGGGGCTACCGTGTTTTTAAAAGGAAACTTGGGCGCAGAATAGGGTATGCTTGCCTGGTAATATTTTTGATGACATTTGAATATATTCATCTTAACTGGCAGCTAAGCTGGCCCTGGCTTACACTGGGCAATGTATTTGCCTCTAACCCTTATTGGGTACAGTGGTATGAATATACAGGTACGGGCGGTGGTACCCTTTGGGTGCTTGTGGTAAATATTTTGTTGTTCGAGGTATGGCGCGAAGGCAACGAAAAAGGCTTTAAACCTGTTATTTTTGTAGCGCCCCTGGTTGCAATAGTTCTGCCGTTGCTTATTTCTTTTTTAACAATTCCCGCGCGCACTCCTGGTGGCAAACCAGACAACGTGGTAATTGTACAGCCCAATATTGACCCTTACGGCAAGTTTGAAAATGGCGCTGACGGACCGCAAGTGCAAATCCTGCTTTCTTTAACGCAGGCGGCTATTGATTCAAACACCCGCCTGGTAGTATGGCCCGAAACCGCCTTAACGGGTGGCGGTGTAACCGAAGACCAGGTGGGCGTCTACCCTGCATACCAGCCCATATTCAGTTTTCTGGCACGGCATCCGCAATTAACCATACAAACGGGTATAGAGGTGTTGAAAAATTATGGCTCCCGCAAAGCAACACGCACTGCACAAATGATTAACGGGGCCTATTATGATGATTTTAATGCGGCCCTGGCATTAAAAGCCGGTGTGCCTCTTCAATTCTATCATAAAAGTAAACTGGTGCCGGGCGTGGAAACACTGCCCTCATTTCTGGATTTTATGGCGCCCATTTTTGAACAGTTTGGCGGTACAACCGGCGGCTATGGCAGGCAGGAGCATTCATCTGTTTTGCAGCAGCCCGGACAGCCATACATTACCGCGCCCATTATATGCTACGAGAGCATATATGGCGAATACGTGAGCACTTATGTACAAAAAGGCGCCAATATATTAACTGTCATGACCAACGATGGCTGGTGGGGCAATACACCCGGCCATAAACAACACTTTGAATATGCCAGGCTGCGCGCCGTGGAGACAAGAAGATGGGTAGCACGCAGTGCTAATACGGGCATAAGTGCAGTGATTGATAACCGGGGTGATATTATTGAAACACAACCCTGGAATAAAGAAGCTGTGATAAAATACAATATACCGGTTTGCGAAAAACAAACGTTTTATGTAATGCACGGCGATGTTCTGTTTAAGGCGGCATTAGTGCTGGCCTGCCTGCTGCTGGGATGGAATATAGTGTTGATAATTAAAAAAAGGCTTTCGGCCTGATATACGGCATGCGAAAAAATTTTAAATACGAGGGTGAACAAGTGTGTTATACAGTTACAGGTAAAGGTAAACCGGTAGTACTGCTGCATGGGTTTGCAGAAGATGGTGATGTATGGCGTTACCAGCTTGACTTTTTGCAAAAGTATTGCTGCCTTATTGTGCCAGACCTGCCCGGCAGCGGCGGCTCTGCCTGGAACCCGGAACTGCGGACTATGGATGATTTTGCCGGTTGTATATACGCCCTGCTGCAACATGAAGGGGTAAAGCAGTGTATAATGCTGGGGCATAGTATGGGCGGGTATATAACGCTGGCTTTTGCCGAAAAATATACTGCAGTGCTTAATGCCTTTGGTTTTATACACTCTACAGCCTTTGCTGACAGCGAAGAAAAAAAACAAAACCGGCTAAAAGGCATTAAGATGATGGAAGAATATGGTAGCTATGCTTTTATAAAAAGTACAGCGCCAAACTTGTTTTCTGTCGCTTATAAACAGGATTTCGCCGCCAATATAGAGGCATTCATTAAAAAAGGTGCTAATTTTAAAAAGGAAGCGTTGCGGCAATACTATCGTGCAATGATGGAGCGCCCTGACAGGTCAGGAATATTGCGCAGCAGCATTGTGCCAGTTTTATTTATTGCCGGAGAGGAGGATATACCCGTACCATTAAGCGATGTGCTTAAACAGGTATACATGCCCGATACAGCTTATGTGCACATTTTGCAAAAAACAGGGCACATGGGTATGTGGGAGGCAACCGAAGCTGTAAATACATACGTTTTGCAATTTATTGAGGAAATTGATTGATGAAAAGGTATCTTGTATTTGTAATACTGCTTTTAAGTTATATACCATCTTTTGCATTACATATAGCCGGGGGTGAGATATATTATACCTATATAGGCCCGGGTTCTGCAGCTAATTCAGACAGGTATTCAATTACATTACGTCTCTTCCGGGAGTGCAATCCCGTGGTGCCTGCCGGCCAATCAGCTGCGGCCATGCCTTCGGAGGTGGAACTGGGTATTTTTGCCAATACCAGCGAAACTGCAGGCGCGCTTTATCAAACACGCATTGTGCAAAGGGCTGAATTTGATGTGGTAAGTCTTAAGTCTCCCCTTACCTGTATTGTTAACCCTCCCGAAATCTGCTACCAGGTAGGCTATTTTAACTTTGTAATGGATTTGCCTAAAAACCAGTACGGCTATACTATTGCTTACCAAACGTGTTGCCGGTCATTCATTATTCTTAATGTACAGTTTTATAATATTCCCGGACAGCCTACCAGCGGGGAAGGGGCAACTTATACCTGCACCATACCCGGCACAGACATTTTAGGAGATAAAGAAACAAATTCAAGCGCTGTTTTTGCGGTGAAAGACACAGTACTGGTTTGCCAGGATAAAAAGATAAAACTTGATTTCAGCGCTATTGATCCCGATACAGAAAACCCGCTGTACAACGACTCCCTTTCCTATTCTTTTTGTAATGCTTTTAACAGGGGCGCGGCCACAAGTTCTGCGGATGTTGTCCCTTCGGCACCTCCATACGATCCTGTAACATATACAGGAGGGTACGGGGGTGGTTTTCCCCTGGGGGAAGAGGTGTCAATTGATCCTAAAACGGGCATAATTACAGGTACTGTTGGTACGGCCGGCGGCTATGTAGTAAGCGTTTGTGTTACAGAGTGGCGGCATGGTAAGATTATAAGTGTACACAGGAAAGATTTTTTGCTTCGGGTTGCTGCCTGCGATTTCGCTGCTGCAGATCTTAACCCTGTATATATATCCTGCGACACCTTAGCCCTGAGTTTTAAAAACGAGTCCACATCTTCAGCCATTAACTCCTATTTCTGGGATTTTGGCGATAAAAGCAACAGTGCGGATACCTCCGTTAATTCTACACCCACATACGCCTATCCTGATACGGGAGTATATACCATAAAACTTATTGTTAATAAGGGCCAGCAATGTTCTGATTCTACTACGGCACTCGCAAAGGTTTATCCCGGTTTTAGCGTTAATTTTGGTGTATTGGGTTCATGCCTGCAAACACCTTATTATTTTACTGATTCTTCCTATGCCAAATATGGAACTATTGATAGCTGGCTTTGGTCTTTTGACGATGGTTTTACGGCGGATTCGGCTAATCCCGTTCACTACTATACGTCCACAGGCATTAAAAATGTCTCTCTCAAAGTTACCAGTACCAAGGGTTGCGAAAAATCGGTTATAAAGCCAGTGGAAATACGCGACCGGCCCTTAATAAACCTGCCGTTCAGGGATACGCTTGTTTGTAACTCCGATACATTGCAATTGTCAGCCTCTGCAAGTGAGGCCGGTAATTATGTTTGGTCGCCGGCTGTAAATATTATCGGGGCCAACACTGCAACACCGGTTGTCTTCCCGGTAGATACAGCGCGGTACTATATATCTTTTGATGATGGTAAAGGCTGCTCTAACACCGATTCAGTTACAATAAATGTGGTTGACAGCGCCTTTGTTCACCTTGGCAGCGACACTACTATATGCCTTGGCGACACCCTGCAACTTATACCCAGCACTAACGCGTTATATTTTAGCTGGTCGCCGGCAGCATCTGTCAGTGGGGCTTCTGTAAAAAGCCCCTATACTTCGCCTGCCAATGCTACCCGGTATGTAGTAACTGCCAAAATAAGTAAACATTGTATTGCAACTGATGATATTGTTGTACAGGAAATACCTTACCCGCAGGCCAATGCCGGCCCTGATGTAAGTATTTGTTACGGCAAAACGGTACAACTGTCAGCCAGCATACAAGGCTCATCGTTTGCATGGTCACCCGCAACAGGTCTTTATAAGGCAAATACGCTCACCCCCATTGCTGGCCCCCAGGAAACTACCACTTACATGCTTACTGTGTACGATACGCTTAATAAACCCAACTGCCCCAAGCCAGCCATTAGCTATGTAACAGTAAAAGTGGCCAGCCCTGTAAAGGCCTCTGCCGGTAATGATACAAGTATTGTTGCAGGCCAGTTGTTGCAGCTTAACGCAACAGGCGGTGTTAATTATACATGGCAGCCTGTAACGGGGCTTAATAACCCCAACATTCAAAACCCCGTTGCATTGTTGCCTGCGGGCATAACATCAATTACTTATACAGTAAAGGCGACTTCTGCCGACAATTGTGTTGGTTATGATGATGTTGCAGTAAAAATTTACCAAACAGGCCCCGAAATTTTTGTGCCTTCAGCCTTTACTCCCAACGGCGACGGGGTAAATGATATATTGCGCCCTATTGTGGCAGGGCTGCAGCAGTTTAACTACTTGCGCATTTATAACCGCTGGGGCAACCTGGTATTTAGCAGCGATGTATCTTCTGGCGGCTGGGATGGCACTTATGGCGGTGAAAAACAGCCGAGCGGTACCTATGTGTATGTAGCGCAGGGTATTGACTATAAAGGCCAGCAGCTAAACCGTAAAGGTACGGTGGTATTAATACGATAGGTGGTTTACTATTGCGCTGTAGGTAACAGTTGCACCGCGCCATATAATAATTCATTTATTTTCGCAGTATGGATAACATCATACTTATTACCGGAGCAACATCCGGTTTTGGAAAGGCTATTGCCGGAAAATTTGCGTCAAACGGGTGGAATTGTATAATAACAGGCAGGCGTAAAGAAAGGCTGGATGAACTGGCCGGCGCCCTCACAGAAAATTATGGTATTAACATATTGCCGCTGCATTTTGACGTGCAAAACAGGGAACAGGTATTTGACACCCTTAAAAATATACCTGCTGAATGGCAGGCTATTGACGTGCTGGTGAACAATGCAGGCCTGGCGGCGGGCAGGGATAGCTTTGATACGGCCGCGATTAACGATTGGGAGCAGATGATTGATACAAATGTTAAGGGCTTGTTGTATATGTCAAAAGCCGTGTTGCCCTTTTTTATTGCCAGCGGCAAAGGGCACATTATTAATATTGGCTCAACCGCCGGGAAAGAGGTATATACCAACGGAAACGTTTATTGCGCTACTAAATTTGCCGTTGATGCCATAAGCCGGGCACAGCGTATTGACCTGCTGCCGCATAAAATAAAGGTAACCGCCATACACCCCGGTGCAGCCGAAACGGAATTTTCAATGGTGCGCTTTAAGGGAGACGAGGCTAAAGCAAACGCAGTGTACGAGGGGTATGAACCCCTGCATGCAGAAGATATTGCAAACATTACATATTATTGTGCAACCCTGCCAAAGCATGTATGTATAAACGATCTTGTGGTAACCTGCACGGCGCAGGCAAATTCCTTTTACACTTACAAGGGTTAAACCGGCACTTTTGCAAATGCTCTTACCGGAAAAGTGCCCGCACCTTTAAATTTGGGAGGCACCGCACTGAAGAAACCGCCTGTTTTGGGTAAAACCTGCAGGTTGCAAAGATGTTCTACAATTAATATACCCGCGCCCAGCAGGGTAGAATGTACAGGCCGGCTGTTAGTACGGGTATCGTCAATGTTGTGGGAATCAATGCCCACTATTTTTACACCACAGTTAACCAGGTGTACAGCAGCGTCTTTTGTTAAAAAAGGGTGGTTTTCATAATACTGCCCGGTATTCCAGTGTCCGGCCCAGCCGGTGTTTACCAATACAGCATGACCCTTAATATCCAGTTCTTTAAAATACCCTGCTCCAATACTCAATTCATGCTTGTAAGGTACCGTTACTACTGTCAGCGGTAATTCAGCCACATCTTCCAGCAAAATGCCTGCAATGTCTTTGCCGTTGCTATAACGGTGAAAAGGGCAGTCAATATAAGTGCCCGTGTTGGTAACCATTTCAATTTTGCCAATTTGGAACGACGTGCCCTCCTCGTAATATTTTTTAGAATCCTCCCGGCTAAGGTAATCGCAGATAACCGGGGCCGGCAGGCCCTTGTATGTTACCAGGCCGTTATCAATTACATGGCTAAGATCAATCAATGCAAATTTCGCTTTACGGTGTTGCATATACCCGTTTGGCATGCAAAATATTGTGTTTTCCGGTAAAACCTGTTAGCCGGTAAAATATTGCTACCGCTAACATATTAAAATTGGTATGTATATATGCGGTATATGAAAGTATTTAAGTGCCTGTAAAAAAGCGGTGTTGCAAATGCGGTGTTGTATAAATAATTGTACTGTTAACAATTTTTTCATGTTGGACGAGATAAAAGCATGCGTTAAAAAAGACTCAAAAACCGGCTTCCTGACATATTAAAAAACAGGTTTTTTCCACGGTTCGTATCGTCCGAAAGGCAGAAATAGAGAGGTTTTCGGTGAAACGGGGCAAAACGCAAACCCCTAAAAAAAAAAATTCAAAGCAATTTGATTTATTAAAAGAAATATCTAATTTGTGCGCCCCTTCCGAAGAATTTTTGAAAATACTTTTTTAGTAAAACGAAATTTCGTTAGAATTGCTGAATCAAATTTTTGAACACTGTTTTAAAAACCTAAAAAATCAAATGCGTCATGGCTGAAACTAAACCAACTGCCACAGTAGCAGCATCAAAGAGCACAACTTCCGTACAACCTAAAAAAAGAGGTAATTCCATTTCCTGGCTTGCACCTCTTGTTTGTATCATCATCGGTTACTGCATTTGGCGTTTCCTGTTGGGTGATCCGAAAAACTTTGACCATCCTGATACATCAGGCGGTTTTTGGCCCGGCCACGAAGGACCTAAAGGTAACTGGAGCCGTATGTACACCGGCGGTATAATAGTACCTCTATTGATTGGTACGCTGTTAACCGTGCTTACGTTTGTTGTTGAGCGTTTTCTTACCGTTACCAAAGCACAGGGTACTGGCAGCATAGCCGAATTTATCCGCAAAGTGCAATTTAACCTTGCCAATAAAGATGTTGACAAAGCTATTGCTGAGTGCGACAAACAAAAAGGCTCAGTAGGCAATGTAATGAAAGCCGGTTTGCGCAAGTACAAAGAAATGATTGCAAACACTGAACTTGACACCGAGCAAAAAGTGCTGAACATTCAAAAAGAAGTAGAAGAGGCTACAGCCCTTGAATTGCCGATGCTGGAAAAGAACCTCGTGTTCCTTTCAACCATCGCTTCTATCGCCACCCTGCTTGGTCTGTTGGGTACGGTAATGGGTATGATCCGTTCATTCGCTTCTCTTGGTGAAGCCGGCGGCGCCGAAGCTTCAGCAAAGCTGTCAGTAGGTATCTCTGAAGCCTTGTATAACACAGCCCTTGGTATCGGTACTTCGGCCATTTCAATCGTTATGTATAACGTATTTACTACCAGGATTGATGCTATTACTTATGGTATTGATGAAAGCGGGTTTACTTTAACCCAAAGCTTTGCTGCCAACTACAAATAATTTTGTAAATTGGTATGGAAATTTACCAGTAGTGCATCTTATATATTTAAGTAGTAAAAAAATAAACAATGGCAAGACCGAAAATACCACGAAAGAGTACCACCGTTGACATGACGGCAATGTGTGACGTGGCTTTTTTGCTGCTTTCTTTCTTCATTCTTACAACAAAGCCAAAGCCTTCTGAGGCTGTGCCTATTGCCACACCTTCATCAGTGGCAGCAAAGCCGGCCCCCGAAAAAAACCTGGTAATTGTGTCTATTAACAAAGACGGGAAAGTGTTTCTTTCTTCAGGCGATGATGCTGATGATAAAGACGCAAAGCAAAAAATACTCGAAGCAGTTAATAACGACAAAAGTTTAGGGCTTTCAGCAACAGAAATTGCTACTTTAAAAGCACAGCCTTTTATCGGCTCATCACTTGCACAGCTTAAACAGCAGGCAAGACTATCATCCGACCAGATAAACAGCCAGGTTTTACCCGGCATACCCGTTAAAGACACCGCCAACAACGAAATGGTTGCCTGGATGCGTGCAGTAAGCGAGGTGTACCAGGGGCAAAAACCCAATATCCTGGTTAAGGGGGATAATGATGCACAGTTCCCGTCTTTTAAAAACGTGGTAGCTGCTTTGAAAAAGAATGATTTGCTGAAGTTCCAGATGGTTACAAACCCTGAGGCTGTGCCCTCCGGTACCTTCCTGTTCCAGGCAATTAAGAATGGCGACCTGAAAGCCGCTGAATAACGAGTAAACAATATTTTTAAGTAAAAAATTGCAGTTATGGCAGAAATGGATACCTCCGGTGGAGGTGGGAAACATAAGAAAGGGCCAGGCGTCAAAAAGGGAAAGAAACTTTCTACAAGGGTTGACCTTACACCCATGGTTGACCTTGGCTTCCTGCTAATTACGTTTTTCATCTTTACCACCACCATGAGTAAGCCAACGGCGTATAAGCTTAACCTGCCGGCAGATACAAAAGACCCCAATCAGCAAAACAAGCTGAACGAAAAATCAGCGCTTACCGTTTTGCTTGGTAAGGACAACAATGTATTCTATTACGAAGGCGAGCTTGCACCCAACGGCGCAAATTTTAAGGCATCTAACTTTAAAGATATCAGGGACGTAATAATCAACAAAAAGAATAATACCGACACAACCTTTATGGTTATCGTTAAGCCCAATGATGAAAGCAACTACAAAAACTTTGTGGACATTATGGACGAAATGAAAATCAATATGGTTGGCCGTTATGCACTTGTTGATATTTCGCCGCTGGAAGACCAGCTTGTAAGGGTAACAGAAGGTGAAACACCGCCTGCTGCACCCCCGGCTAAAAAGTAATGTAGATGGCTTACATAATTAATAAACATTCAAAGTAATGGAAACAAACAAAATACTTGATGCAGACATCCTGGATATTATCTTCGATGGGCGTAACAAGCAATATGGGGCTTACGACCTGCGTAAGACCTATAATAAAAGGCTTACCATAGCCATGCTTGCCATGCTTGCCCTCTGCCTGTTTTTTGTTGTTGGAAGCCTTCTTGCAGGCAATAACAACGGGAAGAAAAAGGCAACGGTATTTGTGCAGGACGTAACATTGACTGAAATGCACGAGGAGAAGAAGGAGCCACCGCCCCCGCCTCCTCCGCCACCCCCGAAAGAACCACCAAAAGTTGAAATTAAACAATTTACTCCTCCTAAAATTGTAAAGGAAGAAGTAAAGGAACCGCCACCCAAACAGGAAGAACTGGAAGATACCAAAATTGGTACTATTAACCAGGAAGGTATTAAAAGCGACGTTGTTGCACCGCCTGTTGAGGAAAAAGGTACCGGTGTTGTAGAAGCGCCTAAGGTAGAGGAAGATTACGATAAGGAATTTAAAACCGTGCAGATACAGGCATCCTTCCCGGGTGGCCAGGAAGCATGGATGAAATATCTTACACGTAACCTGCGTGCTGAAGTGGCTTCTGATAACGGCGCCCCTCCCGGTAACTATACCGTGGTGGTATCATTCCTTGTAGATAAAGAAGGCAATATCTCTGAAGTAAAGGCAGAAAATAACCCCGGTTATGGTACTTCTGAAGAAGCCGTTAGGGTTATTCAAAGGGGTCCGAAATGGAACCCTGCTATCCAGAACGGACGTAAAGTAATTTATCGCCAAAAGCAGTCAATTACTTTCTCTATAGCAGAAGGTTAATTTAAAACGTAACATTTCTTATATAAAGCCTTTCCGCAAAACGGGAAGGCTTTTTTGTGCCGTATTGCCATTACCGGCAGCAATAAAATTTTTTATGGAATTTGGACATTGGTGAATCTTAATTACAGCTTCGCTAATACTTGTTTTACAACCCCTTCATGTGTACTTATTTATTCACATGAAAAAACCTTACAATGGAATCAAACAGCATTCTCAATGCAGATGTGCTCGACATTATTTTTGACGGGCGCAACAAACAGTATGGTGCGTATGAACTGCGTAAAACCTACAACAAGCGGCTTACTATCGCATTAGCGGTTATGTTTTCAGCTTGCCTGCTGGCAGTAGTTGGCACTGTGCTGGCCAGCAATGGCAAGCCTGCCAAAAAAACACAGGTATTGGTAACCGATATTTCTCTTGCCGCGGTAGAGGAGAAGAAAAACGACCCGCCGCCGGTACAACCCCCGAAAGAAAAGCCCCAGGTTAAAACCATACAGTCAACCCCGCCTAAAATTGTACAAGAAGAAGTAAAAAACCCTCCACCCACGCAAGCCGACCAAGATGATGTAAAGATTGGTACCGCCAATATTGAAGGCATTAAGAGTGATGTTGTTGCGCCCCCTGTTGAAGAAAAAAGCACCGGCCCTGTAGCTGCGCCAAAGGGTGAAGAAGATTTCGACAAAGAATTTAAGACTGTACAAATACAGGCGCAGTTTCCCGGTGGTATGGAGGAATGGGCCAAATATTTAAAACGTAACCTGCGTGCAGAAGTGGGCGCGGAGAATGGCGCCCCAGCCGGCCGCTACCCTGTTATAGTATCTTTTTTGGTGGATAAGCAGGGTAATGTGTCTGAAGTTAAAGCAGAAAATGACCCGGGTTACGGCATGGCTACCGAAGCTGTAAGAGTAATACAGCGCAGCGGTAAATGGATTCCCGCCATACAGAATGGCCGCAATGTCATTTTCAGGCAAAAACAATCTGTAATTTTTGTAATAGATGATGGGCAATAACCCGCCCTGTGAAAATGTGCTTTTTAATTAATAACCCGCTTAAACCTTTAATGATGAACATGAACGATATTTTACAGGCAGATGTGCTTGATATAATTTTTGATGGCCGCAACAAGCAATATGGTGCGTACCAGCTTCGCAAATCATACAACCGGCGGTTGGTTATAGCCATGGCGGCAATGCTTTTTATATGCCTGCTGGTAATGGCAGGCAGTGTACTGGCAAAAAATGTTAACAGTAAAAAAGCCCAGGTAATAACTGTGGAGGATTATAACCTTACTGCTGTTGATGTTGTGCCGCCGCTGCCACCACCCCCGCCACCGCCAAGACCACAGCCCCGGGTGGA
>DASZUX010000321.1:0-6806 GCA_035547455.1 Chitinophagaceae bacterium | reverse complement strand
AAGCTGGGCACTTTTTGCACAGGGCCATCAATACGCAATGCGTGGTTCAATTGCACATCGGAGATAATAGGCACATTTGTTTTACTGCTGGGGGTGTTTTATATCACAAAAGCAAATGGAGGGTTAGGCTCGCTGGACGGCTTGCCTATTGCGCTCCTGGTATTGGGCATTGGCCTTAGCCTTGGAGGCCCAACGGGATACGCGATTAACCCCGCAAGAGATTTGGGGCCCCGTATAATGCATTTTATACTACCTATTAAAGATAAGCGCGACAGCGATTGGGCGTATAGCTGGATACCTGTAATTGCACCATTAATAGGTGCGGCATTGGCGGCGGTTTTGGTTGGAGCGCTGCAGTAAGAGGCTGCGAGCTATGCGCTTCATGTTTTACGCTTATAAGAAAGCATAATGCCGCCCCTGCCCTTGATTGAGGAAACAATTTCATAGCTGTTTATAAGCTTAAGACATGTAGGTACAGCCCCTGCGTTCTCTCAACTATAAATCTTCCCCAGTATTTTTCCCTGTTCGGCGGTAATATCGCTTATCATATAAAACTGGTCGGTAATAGTTTTTAAATCAGATAGAGTTTTGCGCACAGAAGCAGCGTTTTCTTCGTGGCTGCATGCAAGTTCTTTTTTCCGCAGTTCCAGCAATTGCTGAATGCGGTGGTTAATGGGCAGGTCTTTTTCGAGGGCTACTGCGGGCGCCGGCTGCTGGTTTTCAATAACGGCAAGCGCCTCGTCAAAATTGGCGGTTACTTCTTCCATTAAAGGCTTAAAATCGGCCGATACGTACTGGTGCCCGGTACGCTGGGCATAATAGGAAAGCGAAGCAATGTTGGAAGTAAGGGTATAGCTGGTTACAACAAACTGGTGGTATAATGCAAGCTTTGGCTGCCGGCTTTTCGGTTCTGATATCATGCGCTGAAAATTATCACCCAGGTTGGCAAGGCGTACAAAGGCTTCTTTTCTTGCCAGCTTAAATTCAGTATTGTGCAATGTGCCTGATAAAAAGTCTGCGGCAATTACTGTAAAGTAAGCCTTATTTGCTTTAATAATATCCTTCATGTACCCGGTTATCTGTTCGTGTTCCCATTTGGGCAGTACGAATGCGGCAATGAGCGATGCAATAACAGAACCGATAACGGTATCAACCAGTCTGTCCTGCAGGGCAATGTTCAGGCTTTTGGGGCTTAAAAAACTAAGGCTCAGCAATACATACACCGTAATGCCTGCCACACCCACAAGGTAATTAAGCCGCAAAAAGCTGTAAGCTATAACCATTGCTACAACCATTATGACAAAAGTAATGGCTGTACCGGGCGCCAGGTAAATAACAAGAAAACCAATGGCGCCACCTGCAAGCGTACCCACCAGCCTGTGTATATTACGTTGCCTGGTAATGCTGTAGGCCGGCTTAATAATGGTAATAATGGTAAGCAGTATCCAATACCCGTGGCCCACTGTAAAGAACAGGGATATTACATACCCCAGCAGCAAAGCCACAGTGACGCGTATAGCATGCCGGAAGGTGTTTGAATGAAGGGAGAAGTTTTCGGCCAGTATGCGGGGATCAAATTCCTGGTGGTTTATAAATTTATCAAGGTCGGTGCTGCGTTTATACTGCTTGCTTAACCGGCGGTCGTAGGTGGTGTACACATGCAGCCTTTTTATACGTTCGGCAATATCCTGTATGCTGTACAGTATCTGGCGCAGCGGTATAAGTGTTTCTATGGTGGCAGGCGTTAAGGTTTGCGAACGCAGGGCAGCAAATTCGTCAGACAAGTGCACCATCAAACCATCTATATCATGCAGTTGCTTTGATGGTGTACCAGCTTGTACTGCAAGGCCAATTTCGTGCAGTTCCTCTGCCAGCGTATCAATGGCTTTGCCGTAACCAGTTAAAATACCCGTTTCATCAAAAATGGCATGCAGGTGGTTGTAATCCTGTTGAGAAGTGGCTACCCTTTCAAACAAATCAATCAGGTCAATAAACATCATCATAAGCACCCTGCCCTTACGGGTGGATTCTGTTACGGCCTGCCTTGTTTTATACAGCATCTCGCGCAGGTTTTGTTGCTGCTGCTGAATATTAACCTGGTGCTTAATAAGGTCGTCGTACAATTGTATGGTATCAGCGCCGTGCTTGTAAAAGGCTGCTTTTGTGGCTACATACCCAGCCGTTTCAATAATACATTCGCCCAATAGCTGCTGGGTAAGCTTATAGGGACGCAGGGTGTTCTGCAGCAGGGCAATTACTGTGTATAATGCGCCCCCCGCAGAAAACAAAAGGGCTGTATGCAATATACTGCCGCTGCCTGCATGAGCATCAATATTAAAAATAAATACCAGGAGGGCTATAAGGCCTATGGAGCCTGCCCGGCTGCCGTATACGCCCAGCAGTGAAAAGAGCATGCCAAACACCACAATGCCGCTGATGATGAGTGCCGGGTACGCCCTTGAATAGCCCGCTGCCAGTACCATTATAAAATTAATGACCAATGAGGCAGTAAGCGTATTGCGGCGGTGCAGCGGTGGCGCAGGGCTATCAGTTAAGCCCACACATAAAGCGCCGATGGGTATGGCAGTGGTAGTGGCTATTACGCCAAACTGGTACAGCAAAATAGCGGGTATTAACACACTTGCCGTAAGTATTACACCCATGGTTAAATACTGCCCGGAAATGAATTTGCGAAACGCCCTGCTATAGTCCATAATGCAAACTTAAAGAACCTTTTCTGCGAAAGATTTGCCCTGCTGAAGGAATAAATATTACAGCCGCGCAAGCACGTCAAAAAGGAATGTTAAAAAAAGCATTAGAATATCTTAAAAAACAAATAAATATATGTATTTAAGCATCCTTATAATCTTATTTAAGGTTGCTTTAAACAGGAGCAAATAATAACTGGCATAATATTGTGTTAGGATAAAGAAAAACAAAAGTTATGGAAAGAGAATTACTGTTAACCGTTAAAGGCGATAACTACAGCGAAAAGAAGATTAATGTTGAAATTAATACTATAAAAAGGTTTCTTCCCTTTATAGAATCATTTTCATCTTTTTTATTGAATTGCGAAGTGATTGACCTGGGCAAACATGCGGTGGTAACAAAAACCAAAAAGCTTAAAACTATTTTTGAAGAAGGGGCAGATGCAAAATCGTATTACTTTGTTATATGCAAAAACTAACGCGGTTTAAGCAGCGGCATATTAACCCTTGCCTTTCCTTCCACTCAAAAACCTGTTGCGCCTTACCTGCTCAACGGGAATGTTCTGAATTTTACTCTCCAGCCAGCCTGTAATATCCAGGTACATAAATGAGCGTGTTTCAAGCGGGTTACCTTTATACCGTTCAAGCTTCTCCTTTAACAGTTTAAAAGCCGGGATTATTTTATTGGGCGCAAGGGAGAAAGATTTCCTGATAAATTTAAAAATCTCTTCCTCCACTACGCTAAGGTTTTTCATTTTGGCCATAAACCGGTACACCGACTTAATAAGATATTCCAGTATATCATAATTGCCCAATTCAAAGTGTGCAATCAGGTGCAGCAGGCGGGCATAGCATTGCAGGTCGGTACGCAGGTTAACCTTCCAGTTAATAATCTTGTTAAGGTATAAAATAGCCTTTTCATTGTTGCCGCTGCCAAAATACAGGCAGGCAAATTTGTAATAAAATACAAGTACCCGGTGGCGGTCTAAATGCAGCCGGTATTCATCCAGTTTTTCTTCTATCTCGGGTACCAATGCCAGCCCTTCCGTAAATGTACCCTCTAAAAAGTGCTTGTTAATACGGGCCGTACTGAGGTACAAAAAGGTTTGGATGCGTGTATTGGCATTAGCGTCTGCCATGTCTGAGGTTGCAAACTTTTCAAAATGGTAAAGCGCCTCCGCAAACTTGTCGTAATTGTTAAGGTCAAAATGGGCGCTCAGCAGGTTGTGAATACCTTTAATGTACTGCCCCGCCTCCACGGTTTTCATACCCGGTTCCAGTTCAAAAAGGTCAACCCATTTCTGGGTATAGCGGTAATACATCAGCAGGTCCTGCAAAATAAAACCATACCAGCAGTAGCTTTGGTACAGGTACATCTTCTCGTAAAACTCCATTTCATCCAGCTTATAAGCCGGCATATTGGCATCGAAAAACATTTTAACCGCCGTTACATCCTTCTCATCACGGGCATGCCCCAGTTTAATATACCAGCTATATAGCTGGAGCGACAGGTTTGACAGGCTGCTTATAAGCGTTAGGTGGGCGTTTACCTCGTTTGACTCGTGAGACAGCTCTTCGGCCCTGTTTTCAAGGCTGCGGGTTATATGCAGTGCTTCAATCTTCTTTTCAAATATAAGCGCCTGCATTTGAAAGGTAAACTGGTTATTAGCCTTGGCAAGCTGCTTAATCTTGTCCAGCATTTTTAGGCTTTGCATATACAGCCCCTTGTTATACAAAATGCGGGCATACGCCATCTGTTCATTCAGCACAATGTCAATATTGGCGTCATTTTTAACCTGCCGCAGGCTGGAGAGTATCTGCTTATACAGGTGGGCCTTCATATTGCTGAGTTGCTGCTTCTTTATGCTTTTGTTTTTCTTTAACAAAATCTCCTCATCGTATTCGGCCATAGTGTCCAAAGCATCAAACAGGCGTATTACCTTAAGGTCTTCGCTGCCGGCCGACCGCTTTACATACAGCTTAAACATCCGCTTTTCGCTCTTGTCAAGCGACCTTATCAGCTGGAATAACTCGTCTGTAGAACGGTTGGGCATCGTAGTTTTATTTTCTCCAAATGCTTGCTGCTATTGGTTTCCAGGCTGTTTAAGCCTGTTTGTCTAACGTAAAATGCAATATACTTTAGTTGCAGCGGGTAAATATATGCCATTATTTTTGGTGAATGCAGGCTGCTTAAATAATAAGGCAGGCAATCAAAATTAAGCAGTCTGCTGTTTTCATTTCTAAAAAAATGCTATGCCGCAAAAAAAGATCGACATTTTTGACACCACTTTAAGAGATGGCGAACAGGTACCCGGTTGTAAGCTGAATACCAGGGAAAAAATTGAACTTGCTCTTGCCCTGGAAGACCTGGGAGTTGATATTATTGAGGCTGGTTTTCCCATATCCAGCCCCGGCGATTTTTCCTCAGTAAGAGAGATTACTAAGGTAATTAAACAGGCTACCGTTTGCGGCCTGAGCCGGGCAGTTAAAAAGGATATTGAAGTGGCCGCCGATGCCCTTAAATATGCTGTTAAACCAAGAATACATACAGGTATTGGCACTTCCGATTTTCATATCAGGTCCAAATTTAATTCTACCCGCGAGGATATACTCCAGCGTGCCATACAATGTGTAACATGGGCGAAGAATTTTGTAGACGATGTGGAGTTTTATGCTGAAGATGCCGGGCGTACGGATAATGATTACCTGGCCTGCGTGGTAGAAGCGGTTATTGCCGCAGGCGCCACCGTGGTAAATATACCAGACACAACAGGGTATTGTTTGCCCCACCAGTATGGCGAAAAAATAGCATACCTGGTAAATAATGTACCCAATATTGATAAAGCTACCATATCCTGCCATTGCCATAACGACCTTGGCCTTGCTACCGCCAACTCAATAGCTGGTATTATTGCAGGCGCCGGGCAGATTGAATGTACCATTAATGGCCTTGGCGAAAGGGCTGGCAATACATCACTTGAAGAGGTAGTGATGGTGATTAAACAGCACCATACCCTGGGCTTTTACACCAATATTAAAACACAGCAGCTTAACCCTGTGAGCCGCCTGGTAAGCGACACAATGCGTATGCCGGTACAGCCTAACAAGGCCATTGTAGGCAGCAATGCATTTGCACATTCCTCGGGTATTCACCAGGATGGATTCCTGAAAGATTCACTTACTTACGAGATAATTAACCCCGAAGAAGTGGGTGCAGGCGAATCAAAAATAGTATTAACCGCCCGCAGCGGCAGAAGTGCACTGGCGCACAGGTTCCGCAAATTGGGTCATGAGTTTACCCGTAACGATATAGACGTATTATACCAGCAGTTTTTACAGGTTGCCGACAGGAAAAAAGAAGTAGGCGATGAAGATTTGCTGGAAATGGCAAAAGCCTACCAGTTGCAGGAAACACCCTCTGTCCAATAAGAAGAAAAGTACAGGATAATATGAGTGATCTGAACAAAAATATAACAGGTACGGCCTTCCCATCGGGAACCAGTGGCGCACTGACATTATTTGAGAAGATATGGAACAGGCATGTAGTAAAGCAGGTTGAGGGTGGCCCTTTTGTATTGTATATTGACAAGCACTTTATACACGAGGTAACCAGCCCGCAGGCATTTAAAGGGCTGGAGAAAAGGGGGTTGCCGGTGTTCAGGCCCAAACAGGTGGTAGCAACTGCCGACCATAATGTGCCCACCTTGAACCAGCATCTGCCTATAAAAGAAGAACTGAGCCGTATACAGGTGCAAACCCTGAAAGATAACTGCGAAAAGTTTGGCATTGAATTATACGGCCTTGGCCACCCTTACCAGGGCATTGTGCACGTTATAGGCCCTGAGCTGGGTATTACCCGGCCCGGCATGACAATAGTGTGCGGCGACAGCCACACCTCTACCCACGGGGCTTTTGGCACCATTGCTTTTGGTATTGGCACCAGCGAGGTAGAGATGGTGCTGGCTACCCAGTGCCTTATGCAGAGCAAGCCAAAGCTGATGCGCATAAATGTAGAAGGCACCCTGAATAAGGGCGTAGTATCTAAAGACATCATCTTATACATTATATCACTCATTTCAGCCAGTGGCGCAACAGGCT
>DASZUX010000320.1:0-39863 GCA_035547455.1 Chitinophagaceae bacterium | reverse complement strand
ATAAGTGTAGATAAACTTATAGAGTTGAGAGAACATGGTGTAAGCGCATCATTTATAAGAGACCTGAAGAACGCCGGGTACAAAGATATTTCGTTAGATGATGCAATTGCGTTGAAAGACCACGGGGTTAATATTGAATTTATTAAGGAACTGAATAATGCCGGCTTTAAAAATATAACAATGGCAAAAGTTACCGAAGCCCGCGACCATGGGGTAGGGGCTAACTTTTTGCATGAATTAAATGGTGCCGGCTTTACCAATATAACTCTTGACAAAGCTATTGAATTGAGAGACCACGGTGTAAACCTGGCCTTTGTAAAAGAGCTTAACAGCCTTGGTTTTTCGGGCGTAACAGCAGATAAAGCAGAAGCGCTGAGCGACCATGGAATTAACAGCGAATTTGTAAATGAAATACGGAAAGCAGGTTATACTAACCTGTCTATGGATGATTTTATTGACCTGAGAGACCACGGCGTAAATGCCGCTTACATAAACGATTTGAAAACCAACGGTGCTGCTGGCTTAACAATTGAGAAAATTATAGACTACAGGAACCAGGGAGTAACGGGCGACTACCTTAAATCCTTTCACGATGCAGGTTATAGCAAAATTACTGTTGATGAAGCGCTTGAAGCGCGCAATCACGGCGTAACAGCCGCGTATATTACAGGGTTTAAAAAATTCGGGTTTACCGGCATTTCCCTTGATAAGGCCATGGAACTGCGGGATCATGGTGTTACCCCTGAATTTGTTGAGAAAATGAAAGCAAAAACAGGCTCTTATTTTAGTCTTGATGAGTATATAAAACTGAAAGATGCCGGCTTTAATAGTAAATAACGGGCCACGGCTGCTGTAAAATTAAATGCAGTAGTATCCTGGCAAAGGAAACAGGAACACTTTACTTTTCATTTCGTCCGGGCGGAATGACTACAATGCGCATGCACTAACAATAACCACACATTTATTAACGGGTGTAATATGTCTTTTTCTATCTGCAGAGGTAGCGGGCATCGTTTTGTCCCTTCACAAAAATAAAAACCTTATTATGAAAAAATTTTTATTTGCTTGTTTTATTACAGGCGCCCTTTTAGCAGGAACTGGCTGCACCAGCTACGCACAAAAGGCAAGCAGCAGTGTTGCCAAAGATGATAAAAAAGAGAAAGATGACTGGATGTATTCCATGCAAAGAGGAGAACCCGGTACATGGAAGGCTTATACCGGCACGTATGCGAACAGGGATGAGATATACTTCCAGTTTACAGGCTTTAACTGGAGCAATGGCAGAACTTTCCCCAGGTCAGATTTTCCAAACCTGCCCAATGGGGAAGGCGATTTTTCGTTAACCAGGGCTGCCGGCACAATCAACTTTAGCGGCCGGCTTGAAAATGGTAAAGGAATGGGAACTTACAAATTTACCGCAGATGAAGGTTTTAGGGCTTATCTCGGCCAAATGGGTTATCATAATATTAAAGAAGAACTGATGCTGAATGTTTTCTTTACCAATATGGATAAAAGTTATTTTGACTATTTAAAAGAAAACGGGTACGCTAATGTTTCCGAAGCCAATTTTAAAGACCTTGCTTACGAGGACATGAACCGGAACGTATTGCAGGAATATTTTGAACTTTTTAAAAAAGAAGGCTATACAAATGTTTCACTCAGCAAGCTGGTTGAATTACGCGAACATGGGGTGGATGCTGATTTTATTGAAAGTTTCCGCAATGCAGGTTTCAAAAATATGTCATTAGACCGTGCAGAGGAGTTGAGAGACCACGGGGTAGATATGGATTACGTGGACGGGTTTAAAAAAGCCGGCTATGAAAATATTTCACTGGAACAGGCAGTTGACTTGCGCGATCATGGGGTAGATGTTGAATTTGCAAATGAAATTAAGAATGCAGGATATACTGGCGCGTCGCTTGAACGTGTACAGGAACTACGCGATCATGGGGTTAATGCAGATTACATAAAAGAGATAAAAAACTCCGGGATAAAAGATGCGAGCCTGGAAAAAATACAGGAGTTGCGCGACCATGGGGTAGACGTTGATTTTGTAAAAAGTTTTGCGGCACTGGGGTTTAAAAATGTAACAGTTGAGCAGGCGGAAGAACTGCGTGACCATGGTGTTGGTACAGAATTTATAAAAGGCTTTATTGAACTTGGTTTTAAAGATATAACACTTGACCAGGCGGAAGATTTACGCGACCATGGAGTAGATGTATCCTTTGTAAAAGGATTTATAGACGAAGGATATAAAGATATCTCTCTTGACAAAGCCCAGGAACTAAGAGACCATGGTGTTAGTGCATCCTTCATTAAAAAAATGAAGCAAAAAGGGTTTAATAACCTTACGCTTGCCGAGTATATGAAGCTGAGAGACGGCGGATGGGATTAACAACTGCCACAGCAATTGCAACACCTGCGGCCTGTGCTGGTATGCATGGTACAGGCCCGCGGGTTTTTTATTGTGACCCATGTCATACCCCAATTGCAGAAAGTACAGTAATTTTACGCCTGAAAAGGACTTAAATTTACAGGCATGGCATTTATTGACTATTATAAAACATTAGGGGTTAATAAAAATGCTACTGAGGATGATATTAAAAAGGCATACCGTAAGCTGGCAAGAAAATACCACCCCGATGTTAACCCCAACGATAAGGAAGCGCACAAAAAATTCCAGGAAATAAATGAAGCGAATGAAGTATTGAGTGACCCTGAAAAGCGGAAAAAATATGATGCTTACGGGGAGCACTGGCAGCATGCTGACGAGTATGAAAAAGCCCGGCAGGCCCAGGCTAACCAGGGCTTTGGAGCTAATGAATATACTTATTCCGGTGGCGGCGGTGATGACACTTTCTCAGACTTTTTTGCATCGCTGTTTGGCGATACCGCAGGCCGCAGGGGCCGCCGTGGCAATGCTGCATTTCGTGGCCAGGATTACAACGCTGAATTGCGCCTAAACCTTACTGATGTATACCACACACACCAGCAAACCCTTAAAGTAAACGATAAAAATATTCGTATAACAATTCCTGCCGGCGTTGCAGACGGGCAGGTAATACGGCTTAAGGGGCATGGAGGGCCCGGCGTAAATAACGGCCCCGCAGGAGATTTGTACATAACTTTTGTAATAAACAATAACACCCCCTATAAGCGCGCAGGGGACGATTTGTACAGTGATGTTGAAATTGATTTATACACTGCCGTGCTGGGTGGGGAAATAACTGTTGATACAATAAATGGCAAGGTTAAGCTAAAAGTACATGCCGGCACCCAAAACGGTGCTAAAACAAGGCTTAAGGGCAAAGGCTTTCCAGTGTATAAAAAAGACAATGAGTTTGGTGATTTATATATAACCTATACCGTTAAAATACCTGTGCACTTAACAGAAAAGCAAAAAGACTTATTTACCCAACTGTCAAAACTCTAACGCCATGCAAACACAGTTAATTGAAGCGGGTATTTTTTGCGCCAGCTATAACGCCGAAGTTGGCTTCATCCGCTCCCTGCATGAGGGCGGGCTGATAGAACTGGTTACTGTTAACAATACAGAGTTTATCCAGGAGGATGACCTGCTGAAACTGGAAAAAATGATACGCCTGCACTACGACCTGCAAATTAATACTGCCGGTATTGAAACTATAATTCATTTGCTGGGCAGGCTGGAGAGTATGCAGCAAGAAATAACAAACCTGCGCGGCAGGCTTAACCTGTATGAAGTACTGGAATAATACAGCACTATAATTGATTCTTAAAGTTGAGTATGAAGTTTAGAATTTTTGTAAGGAAACTGCTAGTACCCAAAACTGGTATTTATATCATGCTGGGGACTATTATTATGTTTCTTACTTTTTTTACGGCAGATAATGCGCTGGAAATAGCCATTTCAGGTATTGCTTCTATTTTCATTGGTATAGGTGTAAATAATTTTACTGAATCTGAAACGCATGAAAAGGAAACAGAAACTGGCCAGAGGAAAATCCAGGCTGCAATTAAAGTGCTGGAATTTGCACATACCAAGATAGCCAATACTGAACAGCTTTTTAGCGAGAACATCAGCAAGGAGGCTGCAATAGGGCAACTTGCGGAAATAAAGGAATATTTTGCCTTAAGCATACAGCAACTGCAGCCGGGTAAATAAATTCAGGGCCGCTTACCACATTTGCCGCAAACATTCCGCCAGGTAGTCAAGATCGCTTTTGGTATGAAGCGCATTTAGCACTACCCGCTGTATTTTAGTACCTGATGGGTCAGGGTAGGCAAAAGAGGAGATAATAATATTTTTGGCCGCAAGTACATCTTCATTAATGCGGGCAGGCAAAACAAAAACAGGTAAGGTGCTTTCATTAATCACCCCGGGTAAGTCTGCAACAACTGCCTTGAAATATAGAATATTTTTTCGCAGTTTTTCACGCTGTGCGGCATATATATGCTGTCCTTTTATAAAAGCATATAATTGCGCTTGCGATGGCGCCGTAGCCCCTGTATAAGCAGGCATGGTTCGGTACTTTGCGGCCATTTGGGCATTACAACTTATTGCACCTGCATTAATGCCCCAGGCTTTTGAGAGTGAATAAGTAAATACATAGCCGATCCCTTCTTTTTTTTCAAGATAGCTGCTGGCGCCTTCGCCATGGCTGCCCGTAAGGCCAATGCCGTGCGAGTCGTCAATCATTAGGGTATTAAGTGGGGTTACTGTATGTATTTTGTTGATATCCGTCACTTCAGCAGTAAGTATATTAATGGCGTCAACTGCATATATCCCCTTTCCTTTGTCCGCGTTATCCCTCTTAATTGCAGGATGGGAGGGACGAAGGTTTACAATGTCGTGCTCAAACATGGCGGTGGCAAGCCTGCCTGCTGTATAGCCGGAAGATACCAAAACTGTGTCTTCATTTTTTGTAATGCTGGAAAGCAGGTTTTCGCATTCTTCAAACAGGCCTATCCTTGTGTTTGATATGCGGGATGAGGGAAACAGCCAGCCATATTTATCCAGGCCTTCTTTTACAAGCGTTTTAAATTCCGCGGTATGTTGTATGCCAAGGTAAGCGTACCCCGAAAAGAAAAGGTATTCTTTTCCGCTCGCCAATGCAGTTCTGCCGGGTAAGTTGTCTAATACAAAATAGCTCATGCTTCCATTAGTTGTAGTAAAGCAGTAAAATCTATTTCTGTATAATCTTTAATTATCCTGTCTGCCTCAAACAAATCTTCCCTGGTATGCGTGGTAGTAAGCCCCACTACTTTCATACCCGCAGATTTTGCAGCCCGCACACCTGCAATCGAATCTTCAAATGCAATACTCATTAAAGGATTTGCTTTAACAGCGGCTGCAGCTTTTAAAAATATTTCGGGGTGGGGTTTGCTGTTGGTAACAAGGGTAGCGTCTATCACATCATCAAAATATTGTTGTATAGTTAAATGCTCAAACATAAAGGCAATATTTACAGGCAGGCCGCTTGTGGCAATGGCCATAGGAATGCCCGCTTTTTTTACCTGCTCAAGCAGTGGCAAAAGCCCCGGTATTGGTTGTATAAATGGCGCATAATATTCACGGTAAAGCTGTTCTTTTTCATTGGTAAGCCGGTCAATTTCCGCAGCGGGTAATTCGTTGCCAAAAATGTAATTAAAAATGTCCCTGTTTATACGGCCATTAATGTTGTTTTTGTATTCATCCATACTAAACTGGCGGCCTATTTTACTGTAAAAAACCTTCCATGCTTCAATATGGTAGGCGTTGTTGTCAATCAGGGTGCCGTCAAGATCAAAGATTACTGCTTCCGGGGTTAATGCCATAATCTGTGGTATATTATATTTACGGGTTATTATAATAGCTGCTGCTTCAGGCTTTGTGGCCCATTTTTGTATTAAAAGCGCTACTTTGATTTTTAGGAATACTCAGGGAGTGCCATTGGGCATCTTTGAGCAATTTGCCTATAAGCACTATTTGCCCTACATGGTAAGGGTAGTGTGCCAATTGGCGCAACAGTGCGTCATATACTGTTAATGGCTCACTGCGTATGTAAATAATTTTGGTAATATCAGCAGGGTCTAAATTTTTAACGGCATCAAAAACACATTTCCAGCCCTCGTTCCATGCTGCTAATACTTCTTCTTTTGTTGTAAGGGCATTTTCAAACTCTTCGTCGCGTTTGCGCCAGCTTTTTTCACCATCTTCAGTTAAAAAGTTGGTAAAGCGGCTTAGCATATTGCCATGCAAGTGCTGCACAATAATAGCAATGCTGTTGCTTTCAGGCGATGGTTTAAAAAAGAAATCTTTTTCTTCAAGTTGCTCAAAGGTTTTTTCACCCAGCTGCTTATAATTGTCAAAGCGTCTTAATACGTCTTTTAAAAATCCATCTTCTATAGCCATATAGGTAGGTTTTCCGGTTGTAAATGTAGCAAAGAGTAACGCATGGCAGGCAATTTTGTAAAATCTGCGTGGTTTATGCCATTAATTTTCCTTGTATTACCTTTGCGGAAATTTTTGAGGAAGAGAATGGTTTATCTTACAAGAGTAGAGCATTTTAATGCCGCCCATAAACTTTATAACCCCAATTGGAGCAAAGAAAAAAACGACGAGGTTTTTGGGGTTTGCGCCAACGAAAACTGGCATGGGCATAATTTTGACCTGCATGTAACGGTTAAGGGTACTGCCGACCCCGGCACAGGTTTTATAATGGACGCTAAGCTGTTAAAATACCTTATACGTACTTATGTTACAAGCAAGGTAGACCATAAAAACCTTAACCTTGATGTTGATTTTATGCAAGGGAAGCTTTGCAGTACCGAAAACCTGGTGGTGGGTATTTGGAACCAGTTACAGCCTCACCTCCCCGCCAATGTCGCCCTGCATTGTATAAAATTGTATGAGACTCCCCGCATTTATGTAGAGTACTTTGGTGAATAAACTTTTACCGCCTTTTTTGTTTAATTTCCGTAATTCAACAATTTCACAGGGCCGTATAAGCTTTGTATTGATAAATTACTTACTTATTTTGTGTTATTATGCCGGGTAAAGTAGCTGTTTTTAGAAAAGAGCATTTTAATGCCGCTCACCGCCTTCACAATAGTGCATGGAGCGAAGAGGAAAATGACCGTGTATTTGGATTATGCAATAACCCGCATTATCATGGGCATAATTATGAACTGGTAGTAAAGGTTACCGGTGAGCCGGATGAGCAAACTGGTTTTGTAATGGATTTAAAACTGTTGAGTGATATTATTAACACTGAAGTGCTGGTAAAATTCGACCATAAAAATTTAAACCTCGATGTGCCGGTCTTTAAAAATCTCAACCCTACAGCAGAAAATATAGCAATAGCTATTTACGGCCTGCTTAGGCCGCATATTGACAGTAACCTTGATTTACAGGTGCGGTTATATGAAACTGAAAGAAATTTTGTGGAGTATCCTGCATAACCCTTATTGATTGTATAATAAAACGAGTGCAATGGCATATATAAAAAAGGAACACTACGACGAAGATAAAACCGGCGGGTTGGTGTCGAATTATAGAAACATTATTAGCCTGCTTGGCGAAGATCCCGGTAGGGAAGGCCTTATAAAAACACCGGAACGTATTGCAAAAGCTATGCAGTTTATAACACAGGGGTATCACCTGGATGCGGTGGCAATTCTTAATTCAGCCAAGTTTCATGAGAATGTGAGTGAAATGATTATAGGGAACGATATTGAATTGTACAGTATGTGCGAACACCACATGCTGCCTTTTATCGGCAAAGCACATATAGCATATATACCCAACGGCTGGATAACGGGGCTTAGCAAAATAGCGCGTGTGGTAGATGTTTTTTCGCGCAGGCTGCAGGTGCAGGAGCGGCTTACTACGCAAATATTGGATGCAATAAAGGAAGCGTTAAACCCGCTGGGTGTGGCAGTGGTAGTTGAAGCAAAACATTTGTGTATGATGATGCGCGGCGTACAAAAACAAAACTCGGTTACAACCACCTCTGCTTTTTTTGGCGAATTTGAAAAACATACCACCCGCAGTGAATTTATGCAGCTTATTTCTGCGCACCTGAGTTAACACTTACAGCAGTGCTCTTAAACTGGCTCTGCCGGTGTTTATTACTCTTGTTTCACCCGGCTTGCGGCCTTCATATTCAAACGTAAGTTCAAGGTTATTAATTAGCCGCTTGGTAAGGCTTATGTTCCATAAATAGTTTTTACCGGGCAGTAAGGCGTCTAGCATTATATAGCTTACAGTAGTATTAGGCGTGCCGTTAAAATCAATATTGCTTAATGTGAAACCTGCGGTAAGACTTGTGTTTGATACAATATTGTACTTGCCCTGCAGGGTTAAAGAATTGGTGGTAGCCTTTTCGCCACCGTATTGCATCGCATTTTTTTTACTGTCATAAACATAGCCCCCCATAAGGCGGTATTTAGTGCCAGACGTATAAGTAAGTTGTGGTTGCGCTGAATATTCATTAATTGAATAGTTCTGGTTGGCAAATGAAGGGGTGTAAAGATTGTTGCCCAAAAACTTTTGAACAAGTTCAAGTGTATAAACTTTAGCAATATTCAGCCTGCCTTTAATATCCCACTCATTTAACTGTTTTGTTTCAGTGCCATACGTAAGCAGGCTTTTGTTGTAGTTTATCAGGTTGGTAACATCCACACCCCAGTTTGTGCTGTAGCGGTTAAATGAGAGGGTATTACTTAATATAAAATTGTAGGCTATAAGCGCGGTATCCTGTATTTTACCTTTAAAAGGGTTAAATACAGGATTGCCATCAGAAACCTGCTTTTTATATGTTTGCATGGATGATTGCAGTATAAACCTGTTAATAAAATTTGCCCATTTACTGCTGTGTATGTTTGCAGAGAGCGCTTTTGGGGTTAGCATAAAACTGTAATTAAACTGGGTGTAATCAGCTTTTATAAATTCGTTGGTGGGGGTATATACCCGTATGTATGTTGCCTGGTCCTGGAATACGGCAAGTTCAAACTCGTTTAATTGCGCAATGCCATCCCCGTTAAGATCAATCCATGTATATTGCCCCTGCCCGGCAGGTACCTGTATATAGGTATAATCAAGTTTTTGTTCCTGTCCTGCGCCCATTTCATACAGTACATTACCAGTTAAAAAGCCATGCCATTTATTTACGATGTATTCAGCCCTGCCCAGCAGGCTGTTATCGGGGGTTTGGGTAATTAATGACGTGTTGTTTACCATGAACTGCCGGTACGTTACTGTTAGCCTAAACTGGTTGTGAGGGTTTTTAAGTAATTCTGTTTGAAAGCTGTAATTGTGGCTTCTGTCTGCCTGTAAAAGATTTTTGCCACCCGGCAACTGGTCGCTGCGTGTGTAATAGGTGAACGACCATTTGTTGGGCAGGGCCTGGTTTGATTTTATATAAGCCGACAGGGTTTCAAAAGCAAAACTTAATGGCGTTACCGTGTCTGCGATATTATTCCTGGTTTCGTTATGTTCCACCGCATAATTGGCGCCAATAGTATAGTTGTGAAACGAGGTAAATGTTTTATTCAGATCAATAGTAGGCCTGAAATAATAACCTTTGTCATTATGGGTGTTGCTATTGGTCAGGTTTAATATATCTGTAAGGTGCCAGCCTCCAAAATTTTGTGTATGAGTAGTAACATTACGTATGCCTGTAAAGCCATCGCTGCGCAGGTAACTGGTAAAATCGTAAGCTATACTGTTATCTTTCTCGTCACTAAGTTTTAAATGCAGTGATGGCAGTTGTTCATCAGCAGGCGTTAATAGGTAACCAAGGCCCCAATCGCGCCCAAACTCTACCGGCCGCAAGGTTTCAACCGGCTGAAAGTTTTTGCCTGTAAACTCGTAACCCGCAATGGCCTCAAAATGCATAAGCTTGTCGTGCCTTGTCTTCCAGCTATCATTATGTATAAGCGTTAACCTGGCGGCATACCCTTTATCGTTTGTTTTGCCAATGGTTGAAAATGTATTCGCATCATAATCACTTGCCGCTATTTCTGCGCGTAAGGTAGTCTTGTCATTAATTTTATATTCTCCCGCCACGTTCATTACAGTTTGTCTTTTAGGTGTAACTAAAAAAGCTGCTGCTTCATAATTCCCCTGCGGCACACCGTTAACGGGTGCCACCCACTGGTACACTTTCCCGTTGGCAGCATTAAACAATGGCATGTAATTGCCTTTATTAATACCCACTTCCGCAAAGGCCAGGTTGTATTTTGCACTGTCCCTGTTGGTAGAATACACGTATATTGAATCGTGAATCCCGTTTGTTACTGTATCAATTTTTTTATATAAAATGGAGGATGTTGAAAACGAATCAATGGATGCTACCGGGTAATAAGCATTTTGTATGCTATCTCCCAGGTCGGCCAAAAACTGTTTTTGATTATTGTCAAGCGGCTGGTTGATGGGGGAATTTTTGGCATCGGCATTGTTGTATATTGAAACGGTCAGCTTAAACCGGTTGCCAAAATCTGTTTCATTGCTGGCATACAACATTGAATTAAGGTAGTTCCTGTCAGCATATTCAAATTCTACCTGCACACGGCTATCCTGCGATATAAGGTGTTTGGGTGTAAAAGTAATTTCAGCGGTGTTGTAATTAATTACATAATCCTGGTCTTCGCCGC
Organism: Chitinophagaceae bacterium; assembly: GCA_035547455.1. Classification (GTDB taxonomy): domain Bacteria; phylum Bacteroidota; class Bacteroidia; order Chitinophagales; family Chitinophagaceae; genus JABDFW01. Next base: position 29,246 of record DASZUX010000320.1, on the reverse strand, counting down.
GTTGCATCTGCACGCCATTAATATACACCCTTTCCGTGCCTGCCAGTACAATAAAAAATAGCTCGTTGTTATTACCCTGCAGGCGATAGGGCCCCTGGTTACCCTCCTGTACCTGCAATACGTTGCGTGCAAATTTGCCTTTTGCTATAGCGCCGCTTAACACTGTTTTATTAGTAATATTTTGCCCTAAATTAAATTGCTGCGTGTATGATATGCCCTGCAGCCGCTTATAAAAATGTAAGAAATATGCATTATCCTGCCGCAGGTCAATGTCGCCAAGATTTATCTCCCAGTTTTTTTTCCTGAATTGCAGCAGTATCTTATCAAACTCGTTTAACTGTTGCGTAGTGCCATCGGGTTGTATAGGTATATTATTGTCGGTTATAGCTGCAGAAAGTAATATGCTGTCCCCGATATACCCATCCAGTTGAAGGTTAAGCTGGCTGTTAAATACGGCGTCCTGGTTATTACCAAAACTCAGGCTCCTGCCAAAGCTGCCGTTGTAATTGAGCTTTCCAAAATTAAGCAAGGAGTTATTGGCTGTATTTTGCCTGCTGGTATACGAAGGAGCCGCTATAAAATTATTTTTAATGCTGTCGTACAAATACCTGTGCGCCCGGGCATTTAGCCTGAATGGAAAAACACGGTACTTTACTGTTATACTGTCCTGCAAGGTGTTTTTTTTCCAAAAAAGTTCGGCATTAACAAAATCCAGCCTGTATAATGCAGTGTCAACGCCGGGTATATAAAAACTCTCTTTTACTATGCTTAACGTATCAAGCTGCACAACGCCCGTTGTTGGTATTTTTTTTGACCTTGAGGATGGTGTTTGTGCAAAACAAGTGCCTGCAACCGCTGTCGCAAAAACCAGTAATATAAGCAGTATGGCCTTGTTCATTATCTTTATAATAAACAAGTATCGGACAAAATTTATTGCGGGAAAAATTTGAAATGCCTTTTAAGTACATACAGGCTTATTGCTATAAGCGTCACCACAGGCTACGTGTTAACATTTTTGCTTATTTTTTCTGGCCGGCGCCTGCAGGCGGAATATTATATTTTTGGACAATTACGGGATAAACGTTAATCAGGTTGTTGGTGTTGCCTTGTTTATCAAATATCTGCTCCCAAGTATTCAGCGGTTCCCAAATAAATGTCCCGCTTACTTTCCCACTGGGCAGCGTAAAGGCAATATCATTCACTTCTATCTTTTTTTCAGTGTATTCTGCTACCATAACATCCTGTTTATACCTTTTGCAAAGATCATTAAGGTTATCATGCAACTCTTTAATAGTGCCGTGCCATTGAGGATAATAAGACTCCCCTATAATATCAAATTTTACGTGCCTGGCAAGCATATTATCAATAAAATACCGGGATTCTGTGTTTTGACCGCCACAAGCTATATGCAGCATTATTTTTATACGTTTATCAGCTTCTTTAACACCTTTAATGCCGGCTTTTAATAACCCGGCAAGGCTATCCATGTTTTTTGTATTGCCCGTAGGCCATAATATGCCATGGTTTATCTCATTGCCTACCTGTACCATGTCTGGCGCAACGCCCTGCTCTTTTAATGATGCTACAACATCTTTTGTGTAGTCATGCACCTGCTTAACTAAATCAGCATAAGATAAGTTTTTCCAAGCCTGTGGCTTAAATTGTTTGCCAGGATCAGCCCAGGTGTCGCTATAATGAAAGTCAAGTAAAAAGCCCATGCCTGCAGCTTTTATACGTTTGGCCATTTGCAATGTATTGGCAAAATTGCAGAAGCCTTTTTGGGGAGAATAGCCGCTGTCTGCTTCAGGATTTACAAAAATACGCAGGCGTATGTAGTTAAAACCGTGCTCTTTCAAAATTTGAATGGCATCCTTCTTAACCCCGTTGTCGGCAAATTGCATGCCCCTTGCCTCCAGCTCCGGAAGAAAGGATATATCTGCCCCTAAAATTTTAGTGACAGGCTTTTGCGCCTGTACATTATAAGTGAAAAAAAAGAATATAATAAACCAGTATAAAACAATTTTATATAAGCGGGAAAGGCTGCACATATTGGTTGTTGTAAGATGAACCAAACTTACGTATTTAACCTGTTATCAAAAACGTAATAAGACAGGATTGCGGCAATATTCGGCAAGCAGGGTTGAAATAATAAAACCGTATGGAACAGGGCTGTTAATATATAGCTTTGTTTTAGGGGTTATTTGCAATAAAGCATTGGCTTGGTTTCTTCCTTGTAAGACATAATTCAGCTATGCATATTCCCGGGGCGGGAATATTTATTGAGACATTTATGTTATTAGCACCCTGGTAAAGCTGTACATATTGCTGGTGTATAGCCCTCCCGCTCATTAACATAAATTAATAATACAGCCTTTTGTGATCCGGAACTGGTGATGACAAAACATAGTAAAATTCTTCATTACATTTTTTGCACAAAGGTGACGGTGAAGGCAAAAAATGTAAATACCAAAATATCGGTATAAGCAAAAATAAATATAGGCAAATGTCAATTCATCATCATTTCCCGGGCATTTTGCAACGCTGCCGCAGTAAGGTTCTCGCCGCTGAACATTTGAGCAATGGCGGTAATACGTTCTTCTTCTGTCAGCAGGCGTATATTGGTTTTAATGGCATCACCTTTTATTTCTTTATATACAAAAAAATGGGCGTCAGCCTTGCCCGCAATTTGCGGCTGGTGCGTTATACATATTACCTGCCTGTTTTGTGAAAGGGCTTTCATTATTATTCCCACCTGTCTTGCAGCCTCTCCTGAAATACCCGTGTCAATTTCGTCAAAAATCATGGTAGGCAGGTCAATAGTTTGTGCTATTAGCGATTTTATGCAAAGCATAAGCCTGCTAAGTTCCCCTCCGCTGGCAACTTTGCTGACGGCTTCAAAACGACCGCTTTTGTTAGCGTCGAATAAAAATTCAATTGTATCAGCGCCGTAATTATTAAAATCAGAAGGGGTTATGGTTACTTTCAGTATGGCGTTTGGCATACCCACCTGGGCAAGCAGCCTGTTCACCTCTCCTTCAAGCGGCTTTACCTGCACATTACGGCGATTTGACAAATTAGCTGCCAGTGCAGCAGTTTTTTCAAATAATGCCGCCACTTCTCTTTCTTTCGCAACAATTGTTTCATCCATATTCAGCACTGCCTGCAATTTTTCTTCCAGTTGTTTACGTACTGCAATAAGGTCTCCCGTAGTTTGCACCCCGTGTTTTTTTAACAGCCGGTAGCCTGAAGCAATGCGCTCATTTATCCATTCTATTCTTTGCGCGTCAAACAGTATGGCATTGTTAAGACTTTCTATTTCGGAGGCTACATCCTGCAACTCAATTTGCAGGCTTTGCAGCCGCTGCACTATTGAAGGCAGGTTGCTGTGGTATGATGTGTAGCCATTCAACTGGTTTGCCAGCTTTTTTACCTGCTGTACCACCGGTAGTTCGCTTTCTTTTAAATCGTAATATGCTTTTGACAGTGTAGCTTTTATGTTTTCTGCATTGCTTAACAATTTTAGCTCAGCTTCAATATCTTCCAGCTCATTTTCTTTTAGCTGCAAATCGTTTAATTCATCAAAAAGAAACTGGTGATAGTCTAACTCCCGGTCAAAGTCGTTTTTTTGTGCATACAGTGTTTGAAGCGTTTCTCTCTCTTTTTGCCAGGTGCGGAAAGAGGCTGTATATTCCTTCAGCAGCGCGTTATTACCGGCCAGCGCGTCCAATACTTTGCGCTGGAAACTCGTCTCGCCTATAGCAAACGTATCAAATTGCTGGTGAAGGTCAACCAGCAGCGATGCCAGTTGTCTTAGTTGCTGTAATGTGGCAGGAATATCGTTAATGAATGCGCGCGATTTGCCTGATGCGGCAATCTCTCTGCGTACCAGTAGCTCGTCATCGCCATCCAGTTCGTTCTCGTGTAAAAACTGCCGTGCTTCTGTGTTTTGGCTGATGTTAAAACTGGCTTCTACAAAACATTTTTTTTCTATATTAAGCAGGGCAGATGTGTCTGCGCGTTCGCCAAGTACAAGGCTAAGAGCGCCCATCAGAATACTTTTGCCAGCCCCTGTTTCGCCGGTAATAATATTAAGCTTCCCGGAAAACAGAATTACTATTTCTTCTATAATGGCGTAGTTCTGAATATGCAGTTTTGTGAGCATCGCAAATGCAAATTAGGTAATTGCTTTCTTGCCGGGCAGGTATGTTGAAAAGTATTTTGTAACAGTTACTTACTGGCCCTTACACCTTGCTATACCCGCCTTTGCCTTTTGGTCAATGGAGTCTTTGTATTCATGATCGTCCATATTAAGGCATTTTTGATAGCAACTGACAGCAAGGTCTTTTTTGCCCAGCTTTTCGTAAATGAGGCCAAGCTGAAGTGCGGCGCGCGCTGCATAATACTCGTGCCTGTTTTTGCCAATAGTAATAGTTATGTTATAAGCTTTTATAGCTGACTCGTAATTGGCCAGGTCATCGTAAATTCTGCCCAGCCGGTATACAAATTCAAGCCGCTCCTCAATTTTTTCAAAATCATTGCTGTTTTTACCAGCGAGCGATCTTAATGCTTCCTGGTTATAGCCGCCATCTGATAAAACTCTTGCTTTAAGCAGTAAAATATTAGGCAAAACACCCGTTTTTGCATCCCTGTTAGCCTGTTTATCTGCGTCTGTAGCCGTATTTCCTATTTCGGTAACATGGTTCAACGTTTTCAGTGCGGCCTGGGTGTTGCCCATTAAATAATAACACCAGCTTAATTTTTCGCATGCATCTTTAACGTAAAACTTTCCCTTAAAATTAGCCAGGTAGCTTGAAAAATATTTTACTGCTTCTTCGGTTTCAAGGTGGCGCATCTTTATATAGCCCATCTCAAAATCCCAAACGGCTGTTTTCATGTATTCAGAAGACTGGTTCCTGCTGGTAATTACCGTTTTTGCAAATTCATTCTCTTTGTTATTAATAGCCAGGTTCGCTGCCATATAAGCCAGCAGGTGGTTGTTTACCAGGTCAAGATTGTGCTGCGATATATACTGAAATGCTTCTTCTGGTTTATTTTCAATATAAAAAACAATGTAGCAATAATAAAATGAAGCTTCCTCAAAATACAACCGCGACCATGTATCTGTTCCGTTTACAAAAGCCTGCATAATAGCAATGCCTTGTTTTACTGAACCCTTTACACCAAAAATACTGGCCAGCATTTTGTAACCGTCCGGTATAACGCCGGCCGCTACCATGGCAGGTCCATATATCATGTTGTTGGGTGTAAAGGTTGGAAAGTCTTTACGGTTGTCTTTTATTAAGCCAAAGGCCTTTCTAAAATTCCACCCCGCACTAAACATGCTGCCAAACTTTATTTGTACACATGCTTTTTGTAACAAAACGGTAGCCCTTGTAAAATTGTAAAACGGTGAACTTTCCGGGCCATCTTCAATTTTGTCAAGGTGTTTGTCAAAATTATCTGCACGTTCTTTATATTCTGCAGGGTCTTCATTAAAAAATAACTCGTAAAAATCAATATAGCTTTCCAGCAGTTCAGGAATAAGGTTGTTCGGGTTTTGCTGCCTGGCCTCGTTTATTATGCGTTGCCCGCTGTTAAGTTTAAGACAAATAATTTCATGATAAGCCTGCTGGCAGGTAGCATCAAAATCAAATACCTTTTGGGCATTGCCATCCAGGTAATAAAGAAATAAGGCTATTATGAAGGAAATCCTGGTTAGAACTGATTTCATTACCCCGAAAATAAAAAAGGACACTCAAACAAGTGCCCTTTGTCATAAATTATTTAACGTTTAACACATTATTGTACTTCTGTAGCATTGTTAAGTTCATCGTCCACCAAAATACGGCCACAGTTTTCACACACCATCACTTTTTTGCGCTGGCGTATTTCACTCTGCTTTTGCGGCGGAATAGCATTAAAACACCCCCCGCATGCATCACGCACTACCGGCACAACTGCCAGGCCATTACGATAGCTTTTGCGTATGCGGTCGTAGCTGTACAAAAGGCGTTCATCCATGCCTTTGCGTGCTTCGGATGCAATTTCATTGTAATGGTTTTCTTCTTTGGCGGTTTCTGCAATAATCTTTTCCAGTTCGCCTTTTTTGTGGGTCAAAACACCCTCTTTGGCCCCGATTTGCTTTTTAGCCTGGTCAAGAAGACGTGCTTTATCTGCCAGTTCCTCGTTTGCATCGCGAATGTGCTTGTCGGCAAGTTTTGCTTCAAGCTGCTGCATCTCAATTTCCTTATTGATTGCTTCAAATTCGCGGTTATTTTTTACGGTTTCGCTTTGTTTTTCGTATTTTTTTACAAGCGCTTCGGCATCTTTTATAGCATTTTTCTTTTGCTCAATAAACTCCGAAATGCCGTTTATTTCCTCTTCAATACGGTTTTTACGGCTGGTTAAACCGTGTATTTCGTCTTCCAGGTCTTTTACCTCAATCGGCAACTCGCCCTGTAATATTTTTATTTCATCAAGTTTGCTGTCAATTTTTTGGAGCCTAACCAGTGAAGCAAGCTTTTCTTCCACAGAAAAATCTTTAACTGTAGCCATGTTATAATTTGTAGTTTAAAGTTTTACGTTGCTGCCGGTTGCTGCCGGCAATCAGTATATACGTACCGTTTTGCTGTTACTTACATTTTCCTGGCCTGCAATGGCCTGCAAATCAAACAAAGTAATTAACCGGGTTCGTCTTTACCTGCGTTTTTTGGACGGCAAAGGTAGGGAATTTGGATTGCAAAATATCAAAAAGCAAATCAATGGTATATTGCTCACTTTCCCAGTGGCCTATATCAGCCAAAACAAGGTGGCCGTCTGCCTCAAAAAATTCGTGGTACTTTATATCAGCAGTAATATATATATCTGCGCCGCTGGCAGCCGCCTGGGTTGTTAAAAAGCTGCCGGCCCCACCGCATAAGGCTATTTTACCTATTGGCCTGCCGGTCAATGGGGTATGCCTTATTACCTGCAGGGCAAAGGCTTGTTTAAGTTGTGCTAAAAATTGTTCTTCTGCTACAGGGGCTTCCAAATACCCGGTAAGCCCGCTGCCTACCTGCGGGTAATGGTTTGCCAGCGCTATAATATCATAGGCAACTTCTTCGTATGGATGCGTTTTTAATAAAGCGTTTATAATATTGATTTTCAAATATTTTGGAAATATTATCTCAATTTTTGTTTCTTTTTCCTCGTGTCGTACTCCTTTTTGTCCTACAAACGGGGTAGCCGCATCGCTGCCTCTAAATGTGCCTGTGCCTTCTGCATTAAAGCTTGTTTCACTGTAATTGCCAATATGTCCTCCACCAGCTTCAAAAATGGCTGAGCGCACTCTTTCGGCATGTTCCACGGGAACAAACGTAAACAGCTTCATTAACTCCCCGGCTTTGGGTGCAAGTACACTGCGGTTAATTAGCTCCAGTTTATCCGCCATTTTATTATTCACCCCTTGTATCACGTTGTCAAGATTAGTGTGTATAGCATAAACGGCAATATCATTTTTAATAGCAGCAATAACCGCCCGCTCAACATAATTTCGGCCGGTTATTTTTTTTAGCCCGCCAAAAATTATAGGATGGTGGGCTACTACCAGGTTGCAATGCTTCTCCCGTGCTTCTAATATTACTTCTTCTGTAGCGTCAAGTGTACACATAATGCCTGTACACTCCCAGGCCGGGTTGCCCGTTAACAGGCCGGCATTGTCATAACTTTCCTGGTAAGCGGTGGGTGCAATTTGCTCAAGGTAGCTTGTAACATCAAATATCTTCATACGGCAAAATTGGTTATTACAATTAAATTGCAGCTAATCTATTTTTAATATGTCTTCTTTTTATCTCAATTACAATGGTAAAACACATAATTCAGACAAACTGTTTATTTCGCCCAATAACCGTTCATTCCGTTATGGGGATGGTTTTTTTGAAACTATGAAAATGGTGAAAGGTAAAATACTGCTGCGTAACCTGCATTTTGAACGATTGTTTTCCTCGTTAGATACCCTGAAATTTGATAGCCCCGGCAATTTTACCGCCGATGCGCTTGAGGAACAAATTGGAAATATTGCCAAAAAAAACGGGCATACATCATTGGCAAGGATACGACTGACGGTTTTTAGGGGTGACGGAGGGTTGTATGACGATGATAACAAGCCAAATTATATTATACAAACATGGCTAATGAACCCTGCTATCAATACCCTTAATGAAAACGGTTTGGTAACTGGCATTTTTCCCGATGCCCGTAAGGCGTGTGACATGTTTTCGCCCATTAAAAACAACAATTACCTGTGTTATGCCATGGCCGCGTTATGGGCAAAGCAACAAAAACTGAACGATGCGCTGGTACTTAACAGTCACGAACGTATTGCCGATGCCAGTATTGCCAATGTATTTATTGTAAAGGATGGGGTTATTAAAACGCCTGCAATAACTGAAGGGTGCGTTGCCGGGGTGGTACGCCGTTATTTGCTTCAATGCTGCCACACAGAGGGAATACCCGTTGAGGAAACTTCGGTTTCTGCCGAAGATGTTTTGCAGGCACAGGAGGTATTTTTAACCAACGCCGGTTATGGCATACGTTGGGTGAAAACTTGTGGCAGCAGCAATTACACCCCGCAGGCAGTTAAAACCATGTTTAATAAGTTTATTGTACCACTTTACGCATAAACTTTTAATATTGTTTATTGTTATTGTGTTAAAAATAAACAATATGAAGCCGCGCATAAACATAATGTGGTTTAGAAGAGATTTGCGGTTAGTTGACAATGCTGCTCTTTACTATGCCTTACGGCAAGGGATACCAGTAATACCCATTTTTGTTTTTGACAGGAATATTTTAGATACCTTGGGGGAACGCACAGATCGTCGCGTAGAGTTTATTTATAAAACCATTGAAAGCCTGCAAACTCAATTGGCAGGCATGGGCAGCAGTTTGAGGGTATTTTACGACAAGCCTTTAATTATATTTGAGAAGCTGGTAACCGAATATGGCATTGAAAAGGTATTTACAAATGCCGATTACGAGCAATATGCTCTTGACCGTGATAAAAGTATTCGGGAATTTTTGAGGCAGCAGGGTATAGCAATGCATATTTATAAAGACCAGGTAATATTTGATGGGAGGGAAGTACTTAAAGATGACAATACACCATATACAATATTTACACCATACAGCAAAAAATGGAAAGCAACACTTGCTCCTTTTTTTCTAAAACCATATCCTACCACTCAATACTTTCACAATTTTTTTAAGCAACAGGCACAGTCTTTACCCTCTCTGGAGCAAATGGGGTTTAAAGCAACCGGCGACGCATTTCCTTCTTCTGTTGTGCCCGAACAATTAATAAAACATTATGCGCAAACCCGCGATTACCCGGCAATAAAAGGCACCAGCAGGCTTAGCGTACACCTGCGGTTTGGTACGGTAAGCATACGGCAATGGGCCGCAAAAGCAAAAGAATTGAACGATACCTTTTTAAATGAATTGATTTGGCGGGATTTTTATCATTCGATATTATGGCATTTCCCGCATGTCAGGAGAGGTGAGGCTTTCAAAAAAGAATATGATGCGATACGATGGCGTAACAATGAAGAGGAATTTAAAAATTGGTGCAAAGGCCAAACAGGATACCCCATAGTAGATGCCGGAATGCGGGAACTGAATGCTACAGGTTATATGCACAACCGGGTACGGATGATAACAGCTTCGTTCCTTACAAAACACCTGCTGGTTGACTGGCGATGGGGTGAAGCGTATTTTGCGCAAAAACTGCTTGATTATGATTTTGCGGCAAATAATGGTGGCTGGCAGTGGAGCGCCGGCTGCGGCTGCGACGCGGCACCTTATTTCAGGATATTCAGCCCTGCAGCGCAAACCAAAAAGTTTGACCCTGAATTAAAGTATATACGCAAATGGGTGCCTGAATTGGATACACCAGGATACTCGCAACCTGTTGTAAACCACGAAGTGGCGCGGCAGCGGGTGTTACAGGTATATAAACAGGCATTAAAGCAATAAACAATTAATGCACCGCTATATTTGCGTATGAAATTCTTGATTGTAAGGTTTTCCTCAATAGGCGATATAGTGTTAACTACCCCTGTGGTAAGGTGTTTGAAGAAACAGGTGGCAGGGGCTGAAGTGCACTATCTTACCAAAAAAAGCTTTAAAAGCATTATTGAGAACAACCCGTATGTAGATAAGGTACATACATTGGATGAAAACATGGACTGTCTTTTAAATGATCTGAAACAGGAACGGTTTGATTATATTATTGACCTGCATCATAACCTGCGTACCCTGCGTGTAAAACGGGCGCTGAAAAAAACAGAGTCTTTTTCTTTTAACAAACTCAACTTTAAAAAATGGCTGCTTACGGCATTAAAAATTAACAGGTTGCCTAAAGTGCATATAGTTGAGAGGTATCTTGATACGCTCAAACGGTTTAATGTAGTAAACGACGGCCAGGGATTGGATTATTTTATACCCGCTAATGATATAGTAGATTATACCGATTTGCCAGCCAGCCACCACGCCGGGTTTATTGGTATTGTTATAGGTGCTGCCTTAAATACTAAAAAGCTGCCTATTGAAAAGCTAAAAAAATTATGCAGCAGGATTGAGCACCCCGTAATATTATTGGGCGGGCCGGAAGACAGCAATGACGGCGATTTAATTGCTGCGGGAGATGCTGTTAAAATATACAATGCCTGTGGCAAATTTAACCTTAATGAAAGCGCCGACATTGTACGAAAAGCTAAATTTATTATATCCCATGACACAGGTTTAATGCACATTGCCGCTGCTTTTAGAAAGCGCATTATTTCGGTATGGGGCAATACAGTTCCGGCTTTTGGCATGACACCTTATTATGGTGTGGCCGGCGTTCATCAGCATATTTTTGAGGTAAAAGGGCTTGGTTGCAGGCCCTGCAGTAAAATTGGGTATGATAAATGCCCGTTGGGGCATTTCAGGTGTATGCAGGAGCAGGATATTGATGGGATTGCAGAAGAGGTAAAGAATTATCTTTTATAGTTAAAGCAACAGCCCCGTTTTGTTAAAAGAACGGGGCTGTTTTACGGTAGCGCTTATAATTATAGCGTCTTTAATACTTCATTCATATTCCTTACGGCAGCAGCGCTCTTATTAAATGCGGCTTGCTCCTCTTCGTTTAGCTCAAAATCAACTATTTTTTCCCAGCCGTTCCTGCCTATTACAACAGGTACACCCATGCAAATATCGCTTTGGCCATATTCGCCGTTAAGCGCAACGCAACAACTGATTAGTTTTTTCTCATCACGCAAAATGCTTTCCACCAGCGATGCACCGGCTGCACCCGGCGCATACCACGCAGAAGTGCCAATAAGTTTGGTTAAAGTAGCGCCCCCTACCATAGTATCCGCAACAATTTGCTGCTGTTGTTCTGCAGTCAGGAATTTTGTTACGGGCACGCTGTTCCATGTTGCAAGGCGTATAAGGGGTATCATAGTGGTATCGCCATGACCGCCTACTACTACTGCGTTAAGGTCGGCAGGGCTGCAGCCAAGATGCTGGCTGAGCTGGTATTTAAAACGTGCACTGTCTAACGCACCACCCATACCTATAATGCGGTTTTTGGGTAAGCCAGTGGTAGTAAGTGCCAGGTATGTCATTGTGTCCATAGGGTTGCTTATCACAATAATGATAGCATCAGGAGAGTGCCGGAGGATGTTTTGGGTAACGCCTTTTACAATGCCGGCATTAACACCTATAAGCTCTTCACGCGTCATACCAGGTTTACGGGGCAGGCCGGATGTAATTACCACTACGTCTGAGCCGGCTGTTTTTGTGTAATCGTTGGTACTGCCGGTAATGCGGGTATCAAAACCGAGCAGGGCTGCTGTTTGCATCATGTCCTGCGCCTTACCTTCGGCAACACCTTCCTTAATGTCTAACAAAACTAACTCAGTGCAAAGTTCTTTACGGGCAATATTGTCGGCACAGGTTGCACCTACTGCTCCCGCACCTACTACGGTAACTTTCATATGTATACAAGTTGTACCCGGTTGTAATTTCCGCCCGGGCTGGTTAAGAAAAAATTTTGCGCTGCAAAGGTAGGGGTAAACGTTTTAGCGCTGTTTGTTAAACTGTTTATTTTAAACGCCCTTTTTTTACGCTACTTCTTAGGTGGTTCACTGGTTTTGCATTTTTCATGCATTGTTCTACCAGGCTTGCAAGTGTTTCCGGACTGGCGCCTTGCGAGAAAGCTTGTACAAATTTGCCTTCAGTGTCATATACTGCCATAAAGGGTGTAAACTGCACCTTAAAGTAAGAAGGGATGGCGTACTTCGGGTCCCGGCCAAAGCGGAAGTTTGGTAAGCTGCCAATTTTATAATTTTTCCTGAAGCTAGCTATTTCCGGTACGGGAAAATAACTTGTCCATATAAAAAATGCGTTTTTCAATTTATCTTTTGCACCATAAATTTCCTGTGCAGCCAGTTGGCAGTGGCCGCATTCAGGACTAAAATACACAATCACTACCGGCTTGTTATGAGGAATGGCATTATTTTCAAACCAGGTGCTGTCGGTCTGCATTATTCGTATGGGCGGTATCCTGGTGTTTTGAAGATAGGCATACATTGAATCTGGAGATTGAGCAAAACACCCACTCGTAAAGGCTGCTGAAAGAACAAAAAGAATTAGCTTTTTCATGAGTTACATTTAGATAAAAATGACACATAAAGATAAAGGGTAATTTTAAAACCGGCCTTACTCAATAAAATTTAAGAAAATGTTTAGGCACTAAAGTGATGCCCGCTGTGTAAGGTAAAAGGGTATTTCCAGATGGTTTGATGAACGCTTTAATATTATTTCCGCTGTCTTTTCGCCCATTAACTGGAAGTCCGTTGATATGGTGGTGATGCCATTGAGAATTATCTTTTTAAGCGGTGTTTCGTTATAAGAAATCACGCCCACATCTTTGCCAACTTCCAGCCCGGATGCAAGTATTTTCTCAATCAGCAGCACAAGGTCATTTTCCATCAGGCTTATATATACAGTGCTCCCGGTTATTTGTTCTTTTCCCATATCATTCACTACGGCATAATTAAATGCATATTGGGCACAAAAGCGGGTAAAACCCTTTATAATTTCACGCGGGTGATAAGTATACTCCGGGAAAATGATTTTTATGGTTTGATAGCCGCTAAGTTTTTCCAGCGCTTCTTGCAGGGCCCCGTATATATCCTTTTCAAAATTTTCGTACACCGCAGCATAGGCGCCGGTAACGCCGGGAACAAGTTTGTCCATTAAAACCAGCCTCTCCTTAGGCAACGTATTAATAATTTCAACACAGCTTTCTTCGCCATCCATAAAGTGTGGTATTATTACATAATGGGTGTAATCGCCTTTTCGGTTATTCAAAAGCTTTTTAAAAAGGGCAAAGTCGTTATTATAGATATAAAAATCTACGGCAGCGTTTTCTCCCAAAGCAGCTACAAAAGCATCATAAATAATTTTCTTGTGCGTGCTTAGTTTATTAAATAACAGGAATATTCTTATTGACTGCTTAACCTCGGTCTTAGTTACAAAATAACCCTTGCCGGGAACAGAGCCTATAATACCAAGATTCTTCAAATGTCGGTAGGCCCGCTCTGCGGTATCGCGGGAGATTTCAAGTTCATAGCTCAGGTCGTTAATAGAAGGCAGCAGGTAATCTTTTTCAATTTTGCCTGACTCAATGGCTTTTAAAATTGAATTGGTAAGCTGCACATATTTGGGTGTAACCGACTGCTCGTCTATGCTTATAAGTGTATATATATTTCCTGATGACATGCTATGCTGCAATGGTGCAAAAGTAGTGAATGAGAGCGAGCACCCGGATTATATTGCTCATGGATAAAATATTCAGCACACCCCATGATGGTTTAATCTGCCACGGGGTGTATTTTAGTGCCCGCTTGCAATGAGAAAAATTTAATAAAATCTTGCCATGAAAAAATTGTCGGCTTTTGTTTTGCTCGCAGTAGTATTAAGCAGTGTTAGTTACGCGCAGGTTAATGTACATGGCCTGCTTTGCGAAAATTTATCAAACCCGCTGGGGCTTGACGTTTCAATACCCCGCTTTAGCTGGCAATTGGCAGCAGGCAGGCGGGGAATAATGCAAACCGCTTACGAAATAAGGGTAGGTGCCAACGCCGCTTCCCTGGCAAAAGGGAAAGGAGTTTTGTGGGAGAGTAATAAAGTAAGCTCTGATTCATCTGTTCATGTAACCTATAAGGGGCCGGCTCTTGAAAGTGAAAAAAAATACTTTTGGCAGGTGCGTGTGTGGGATGAAACCGGTAAAGTTTCTGCATGGAGTGATGTCGCGTGGTGGCAAACTGCATTTTTAAACGCATCGGACTGGAAAGCCAAATGGATTGAAGCAGCCGGGGAAGAAGATCCTTCAAGGCCAAGCCCATTGTTTCGCAGGGAATTTAATACCCGGAAGAAAATACTGACTGCTACAGCTTATATAACCTCTCATGGTATGTACGAGGCCCATATTAACGGCAGCCGTGTTGGCAATGCTTATTTAACCCCGGGCTGGACAAGTTATAACAAACGCCTGGAGTACCAGGTATATGATGTGACCAACCTTTTAAAAGGTGGTGCTAATGCGGTGGGGGTAACCTTGGGCAATGGCTGGTACCGCGGGTATATTGGTTTTTCAGGGCAAAAAAATTTTTACGGCGATAAACTGGCTTTGCTGTTTCAACTGGATATAACTTATACTGACGGCACAAAGGAAACAGTAATATCCGATGATAGCTGGAAAACAACTACCGGTGAAATACGCTCTTCGGAAATTTATAATGGTGAAACAATAGACGCTCGCGATGCCAAAACCGGTTGGACAACCACTGGCTACGACGATTCAAAATGGGGCGCTGTTAAAACAGCAAATTTTGACAACAGCATTCTGCTGGCCACTTATAACGAACCTGTACGTAAGCATGAAACTTTTAAGCCCATTCATATATTTAAAACACCAGCAGGTGAGCAGGTAATAGATTTTGGACAAAACCTTGTAGGCTGGGTTAAAATAAAAGTGAACGGCAATGCCGGTGATAAGATAAGCGTATGGCATGCCGAAGTACTTGATAAGAACGGTAACTTTTATACTACCAACCTGCGTGCCGCCAGGGCTGAAGATGAATATGTTCTAAAAGGCGGCGGAGAAGAAACCTTTGAGCCGCATTTTACCTTTCATGGCTTCAGGTATATAAGGATAGAGGGTTACCCTGGTGAACTGGCGGCTGATAATTTTACTGCGGAAGTATTATATTCCGACATGAGGCCTACCGGCACATTCAATTCATCCAATGCACTAATTAACCAGTTGCAGCATAATATACAATGGGGACAAAAAGGCAATTTTCTTGATGTGCCTACAGATTGCCCCCAGCGCGATGAACGTTTGGGCTGGACAGGGGATGCGCAGGTATTCAGCCGTACCGCTACTTTTAATATGAATGTAAATAACTTCTTTGCCAAGTGGCTGAAGGATGTAGCGGCAGACCAGATGCCATCAGGTTCTGTTCCTTTTGTAATTCCTAATGTACTTGGCCCGAATGCGGGTGGTAGCACCGGCTGGGCAGATGTTAGCACTATTATTCCCTGGAATATGTATCTCGCCTATGGCGATAAACGCATACTGGAAAACCAATATACAAGCATGAAGGAATGGGTGGAGTATATGCACAAAGCAAGCAAAAGCAATTTGTGGAACACCGGCTTTCATTTTGGCGACTGGTTATTTTACCGGCCTGATGATGATAACGACGGCCGCGCAGCAGTTACCAATAAATATCTTATCGCGCAATGTTTTTATGCACATTCCACCCAACTGCTTATTAACGCTGCTACAGTACTTGGTAAAACGGATGATGTAAATATATATACACAACTGCTGCAAAAAATTAAGCAGGCATTCATGAATGAGTATGTTACCCCTAACGGCGGGCTGGTGTCGGGTACACAAACAGCGTACGTGCTTGCTTTGAACTTTGACATGCTGCCAGAAAACCTTCGCCGGCAGGCAGCAGGCAGGCTGGCCGATAACGTAAAAAGCTATGGCAACCACCTTACCACCGGATTTTTAGGTACACCTTATTTGTGCCACGTATTAACAAGGTATGGTTATACTGATGTTGCTTACAAACTGCTGCTGCAGGAAACCTACCCATCCTGGTTGTACCCCGTAAAAATGGGCGCTACTACAATATGGGAGAGATGGGATGGTATTAAACCAGACAGCACTTTTGAAAACGCCGGTATGAACTCTTTCAACCATTACTCGTATGGCGCAATAGGCGACTGGATGTACCGCGCTTTGGTGGGTATTGATACTTATACCGATGGTGCGGGGTACAAACACATAAAAGTAATGCCGCATATAGGGGAGGGGCTTACCAATGCCTCTGCAAGCCTGGATACTTATTATGGAACATTGAGTAATACATGGAAGGTTGACGGCGGCACTACTACCATGGATGTAGAAATACCTGCTAACACCAACGCCACTATATACCTGCCCGCTGCAGGTGAAAGTACTGTTACCGAGAGCGGTACAGCATTGTCATCTGTAAAAGATATAGAGGTAACCGGTAATGAAAACGGGTACGTGGTTGTAAAGGCGGGGAGCGGTAAATATCATTTTGAAATTAAGAAATAGCTAAAAAGAAGTACGCAAAAGACTAATTGCTGCTGTTCTAACCTTTAAAAACTAAACAATGGGTATAATTTTCGGTATTATATACCACTTTATCGGGGGCTTTGCCTCGGGCAGCTTTTACATGCCGTTTAAAAAGGTAAAGGGCTGGCATTGGGAAAGTTACTGGATAATAGGTGGCCTGTTTTCGTGGCTTATAGTGCCGCCTCTCGCTGCGTGGTTAACAATACCGGGTTTTGCAGATATTATACGCAATACCCCAGGCAGCGTAATAGGCTATACAATAATGTTTGGCGTGTTATGGGGTGTAGGCGGGTTAACATACGGCTTAGGCGTACGGTATTTGGGTATGTCGCTGGGCAATTCCGTCGTGCTTGGCTTTTGTTCTGCATTTGGTGCGCTGGTGCCTTCAATCTATTACAACTTTAATCCTGCAGAGGGTAAAACCACGTTTAGCGACCTGGTTACTACTAATTGGGGACGCATTGTGTTGCTGGGCGTGCTGGTATGCCTGTTGGGTATTTATATATGTGGCAGGGCCGGTATGCTGAAAGAAAAAGAGTTGCCCGAGGAAGAAAAGAAGAAAAGCGTGGCAGAATTTAGCCTTGTTAAAGGATTAACAGTTGCAATTATTTCCGGCATACTGAGTGCGTGTTTCAACTTTGGTATTGAGGCGGGCAAACCAATGGCTGCGGCCGCCGTTAGCGCAGGTATTAACCCGCTTTTTCAAAACAATGTTATTTACGTGGTACTGCTGTGGGGCGGCCTCGCTACCAATTTTATCTGGTGCATGATACTTAATACCCGTAACAAATCATTTGGTGATTATGTAAACCGTAAAACCCCGCTGGTTTCCAATTACATTTTTGCCGCGTTAGCGGGTACCACATGGTTTTTACAATTCTTTTTTTATGGCATGGGCGAAAGCAAACTTGGCAATGGCGCAAGTTCGTGGATACTCCACATGGCCTTTATTATATTAATAGCCAACATGTGGGGAATTATATTAAAGGAGTGGAAAGGCGTAAGCAAAAAAACACAAACAACGATAACTATCGGTATAGCAACACTTATTTTATCGGTTTTAGTAGTAGGCATCGGCAACTCTTTAAAATCCTGATTGAAAAGGCAACTGCCGGTGGCAATGAAAAAATAAATTACAGATTATTATGAAGATTGATTTTGCAAATAAGTTTCAGTATTCACCAGCAAAAGAGGATAAGGCGGCAGCATTTAAGCATGTAAGCTATTTGTGGAACGATGCAAAGGCGGCTGAACTGGCAGGCGATGAGGTAGCACTATTGGTGTACCGTTCCAACCTGCTTGGGGCCGACCTGCGATTAACAAATTATGGAGGTGGCAATACTTCATGCAAGGTGATGGCGAAGGACCCGCTTACAGGTAAAGAAGTGGAAGTAATGTGGGTAAAAGGCAGCGGTGGAGATTTGGGTACCATGAAGCGAAATGGGCTTGCCGCGTTATATGTTGACAGGCTGCGCAGTCTTACTAATGTTTACCGTGGTATTGAACATGAAGACGAAATGGTAGAGTTATTTAACCATTGTATTTATGATCTTGCCTCAAAAGCGCCTTCCATCGACACACCTTTGCACGGCTTTTTACCTTTCAGGCATATTGACCACCTGCATCCAGACGCAGCTATTGCCATTGCTGCTGCAAAAGATGGAAGGCAGATAACGAAGGACTTGTTTGAGGGAAAAATTGGCTGGGTGGAGTGGCAACGTCCGGGTTTTGACCTTGGGCTTAAACTTAAAGAGTGTCTTGATGAAAATCCCGGTATACGGGGCATTATGCTTGGCTCACATGGCTTGTTTACCTGGGGCAATACGGCTTACGAAAGCTATATAAATACGTTAGAAGTGATTGAAAAATGCGCTCAATACCTGGAAGATAACTATGGCAAAAAAGGACCGGTATTTGGCGGGCAGAAAATTCAATCCTTACCCAAAGAAGAAAGGTTGGAGCAGGCATCTTTGCTTGCACCTGTTCTGCGGGGGCTTTGTTCTTCTTCAGTAAAAGCTCCTTCAGGCACCGGTGGCATGATAGGTCATTTTACGGATGATGAGAGGGTATTGCAGTTTATTAATTCAAATGAGGCTGACAGGCTGGCGCCTATGGGTACCAGTTGCCCTGACCATTTTTTACGTACTAAAATAAGCCCGCTGGTACTACCGCTGGCCCCGGGTGAAAATCTTTCAAACGGCGCTGCGGTAAAGGAAAAGCTGTTGCCTGCATTTATAGCCTACCGCCAGATGTATGCTGAATATTACAATACCTGCAGGCATTCTAACAGCCCCGCCATGCGCGACCCCAACCCCGTGGTAATATTGTATCCCGGTGTTGGCATGTTTACATTTGCAAAAGATAAGCAAACAGCAAGGGTTGCAGCAGAGTTTTATATTAATGCGATTAATGTAATGAAAGGTGCTGAAGCAATAAGCGAATATACATCATTGCCGCGGCAGGAAGCTTTTAACATTGAATATTGGTTGCTGGAAGAAGCTAAACTGCAACGCATGCCAAAGCCTAAAGCGCTTACAGGGCGTATTGCCCTTGTTACAGGCAGCGCGGGTGGCATAGGCAAAGCAATTGCCAAAAAATTTGCAGACGAAGGCGCCGTTGTAGTAATAAACGATAATGATGAACAACGTCTCGCCACTGCAAGGGAAGAATTTGGTAAACAATATGGTAAGGATGTATTTACTTCCACCTTGCTGGATGTTACCAGTACAGCGTCTGTTAATGAAGCTTTAAAGGTAGGGATATTGGCTTTTGGCGGGATAGATATTGTTGTAAACTGCGCAGGCATCTCCATATCAAAGCCTATTGAGGAGCACACTGAAAAAGACTGGGATTTGCTTTATGATATACTGGTAAAAGGCCAGTTTTTGGTAACACAGGCTTGTGTTAACATAATGCGCAAACAGGGGTTTGGCGGCGATGTGATAAATATTGTAAGCAAAAATGCCCTGGTAAGCGGGCCTAATAATGCAGGATACGGCAGCGCCAAGGCTGCACAGTTGCACCTTAGCCGCCTGAACGCGGCAGAACTTGGTAAAGACCATATACGGGTAAATACGGTTAATCCTGATGCTGTAATATCAGATAGTAAAATATGGGCAGGTGCGTGGGCGGAAGGACGCGCAAAAGCGTATGGTGTTGCGGTGGAAGAACTGCCGGCCTACTATGCAAAACGTACTTTGTTAAATGAAATTATTTTACCTGCGGATATCGCTAATGCCTGTTTCGTTTTTGTGGGCGGGCTGCTGGGCAAATCAACCGGTAATGTACTGAATGTGGATGGAGGTGTAGCCATAGCTTTTGTAAGATAAAATTGTATGGTTCAAAATATACCTGGAAACATATAAATACTTAAACCTTGTTATGCCGCGTGTTGGGTTTACCATGAAGTTATTTGAAGGTTATGCCGGGGAATATAAACGCAGGCATGGCGAATTGTGGCCTGCCCTGGAAACATTATTGAAAGAAACAGGCATAAAAGAGTACAGCATATTTCTTAATGAACAAACACATATATTATTTGCTTACCTGCAGGTAGAAGATGCTGCATTACTGGATGAATTGCCGCAACATGCAATAATGCAAAGATGGTGGAGCTACATGAAAGATATTATGGAAACCAACCCCGATGGATCACCTGTTGTTATTTCTTTAAAAGAAGTTTTTTATCTTCCGTAAAAATAATTGCTGTATGAAAGCAACATTGTTATCATTTATTATCCTGTTCGCGTTTAAAATATCGAATGCCCAGCAAAAAGTAATTCAGTTATACAACGGTGCAGCACCTGGTTCGGAAAGCTGGAACTGGGAAGAAAAAGAGAATGATTCCAACATGTTTAAAACCGAAGTGGTGTATAACGTGGTGCATCCTTCACTAACCGTCTTTCCTGCGGACCCGGCGATGGCAAATGGCACCGCAGCTGTTATTTGCCCGGGCGGCGCTTTTCATACTTTATCTATCAATAGTGAAGGTAATGATGTTGCCCGGTGGCTGGCAAAAAAAGGGGTAACCTGTTTTGTATTACGTTACAGGCTTGCGCACAGCCTTACCGATGACCCCGTAAAAGAGATGATGACTGGTTTGAGCGGTGATTTAAAAAAATTTAATGAAGTTGTTGCCCCTATTGTTACTATGGCTATAGCCGACACAAAAACTGCAATGGCTTATGTAAGACAACATGCTGCGGATTATAACATAAAAACAGATAAAATAGGTATTATTGGTTTTTCTGCCGGAGGCACCCTGGCTGAATCAATGGCATTCGATTATACACCTGAAACCAAACCTGATTTTACCGCACCGATTTACGCGTACGTGCCTGAAGGGCAAAGTATGGAAGTGCCGGCAGATGCACCACCCATGTTTATTGCTGCGGCAACAGACGACCAGTTGCACCTGGTGCCCAGCAGCCAGTTATTGTATAATAAATGGATGGCCGCCGGCAAGTCAGTAGAAATGCACCTGTATGCGCATGGCGGCCACGGTTTTGGCATGCGCAGGCAAAATATACCTACTGATAGCTGGATTGACCGTTTGGGTGACTGGATGCAGCAGTTAGGATTTATAACTCCACCCAAAATACCACAGCAGGACTGGCCCTTTATTGCAAGGTTTGCGGCCGACAATGCAAAAGTTTCTCCTCCCGCAGCCAGTGAAAACCGCGTGGTGTTTATGGGTAATTCAATAACCGAAGGCTGGATTAGAACTGACCCGGCGTACTTTTCTTCGCACCCTTATATTAACCGTGGTATCAGCGGGCAAACCACGCCGCAAATGCTGTTGCGTTTCAGGCCTGATGTCATTAATCTAAAACCAAAGGTGGTAGTTATACTTGCCGGTACTAACGATATTGCCGGTAACACAGGCCCCGAAACATTAGAAACAATAATGGGCAACCTTACTTCAATGGCAGAGTTGGCAAAGGCACATGGTATAAAAGTAGTGTTATCTTCAGTACTGCCTGCTTTTGATTTTGGCTGGCGGCCGGGCCTGCATCCGGCGGACAAAATTGTAGCTCTGAATGCGATGATAAAAGATTATGCTGCTAAAAATGGGTGCGTTTATCTTGATTATTGGACAGCAATGGCTGATGATAGAAAAGGACTGCCGGCTAATTTATCCCATGATGGTGTGCATCCTACCATGGATGGCTATAAAATAATGGAACCCCTGGCTGAAAAAGCTATCGCCCAGGCTATGACACATAAATAATTTCGTATTATAAATAAAAAGCGCACGACGTTAATATGTCGTGCGCTTTTTATTTATGACTTAAAACTGCCTATCCGTTATGGTGCGGTTTTGCGGCCGGTTTATGGGTATTATTTTCAGCACGTTGTACTGCCCTTTGTTTGGGCACCTGCTGTTTAGGGGCTGGTTTGGCATGTTGCGGAGCCCTGCTTGTTGCGGGCCTGCTGCTTCTAACAGCATTCTTTTGAGGTGTAGGGCTTTTATGGTTAACAGTAGTTTTTTTGCTATTATTTAAAGTTGCATGCGTATTGCTGTTATTTACTGTTGCTTTATTAGTTGTTGTTACCTTTCTTTCGTTTTTATTTACAACCCTGTTATTACTGTTGTTTACCACTGTCTTATTGTTACTGTTTTTATTTATTACCACCTTGTTGTTGTTTACTACTTCCCTGTTTACCACTGTTGTTTTGTTAACTACCGGCCTGTAAATATTTACGGTGTTTTTTTCAACTCTCGCAGCGCCGGGCCTGCCTGACGCTGCTACAGAATAGGTATTAACACGGGCATGTGTTACTTTTTCTACATCAGCCCTGTGCGGGCCCTCCACTACTGTAACATGGCCCCGGTTTGCATGAGCATTATTTATAATAGTGGTGTTATGTATTATTGTAATATTCCGGCTGTTATTAACATAATAGCGGCTTACATACGGGCTTGTAACATACCGTGTGGGCACAAATGTCCAGCGTTCTGCAGGTATATCGGCGCCAAAGGAAATACCAACACCAACAGTTACCCCGGGCCTTAGCGGCGCCCATCCATATACCTCATCATCGCTTCTCCAGCTTACCCATGCAGGACCCCATTCATAACCCGGCACCCAAAAATATCCGCCATAGGCCGCATCATAATCCCAGCGGCCATAATGAAACGGCGCCCAGCCCCATGAGTAATCCGATACCCAGGTCCAGCCGTCATCAGTATATACCCAATGACCGGCAGTACGGTAAGGCACAAAACCGGGCGTGTTGCATACCCATACCTGTCCGTAGGAAGGGTGGTTAACCCAATGGCCGTAGGGACTTAAGCCATTATAAAAAACGTTAAATGTTATATCTGCTCCCACGCTAACCTGCGCTTTTGTTGTATTGGTGCTGATGGAGGCTATTACCATACACACAGAAAGAATGAGCATTCGTATAGTTTTCATAAAATGAATTTTATTTAATAATGTGTTTTTCAAACGGTTTTACCCAGCACTATGAAAAAATCTTGCCAAATTAATTTTGCCTCTCTTCATTTGTCTATGTCTAGTTAACAGGTCTGTTTTCGGGCTAATTTTTTATTATATCCTCACATTTATTTGATTATTTTACTGACTTAAAATTAAACGTGCATAAAATTTTAACATACAGTTGTAAAAGGGTAATAAAAAAGGGGCCATTGGCCCCTTTTAAAAAAAGCTTGGTTATAGACTATTGAACATGAAAATCAACTTCAGTATCACCCCACAACAGAGACACTTTCCCCATTTTGTCAATGGTAAAAACCATGCGCTCCATGTAAACGCATGACTTTGTGGATTTAACATTTACGCGCAGTACATCATCCGATTGTTTATATGAAAAAGCGCCCCATGTATCCCATGTTTTATTAATGATGATGGTCCAGTCGTTTCCATTCATAATAGAATAGAGGCCGTACTTGCCGGCAGATAATTTTTTCCCTTCAATGGTAACGTCTTTACTTACTTCAAAAGATGTCGCTTCGTTGGCGCCTGTACGCCAAACTTTACCCGCCATAGGCTCAACGTCTTTTCCAATAGTTCTGCCTTTAAGGGCTGGCTGGCTGTAAGTAATAGTAATGGTAGCCCCGGTATTGATGGTTTGTTTCATAACAGAACCAAGGCTGGCCCTGTGCAGCTTTTGCTCGGGTGTGTCTTTTGGAGATCCCTGCGCGCAGGCCTGTATGGTAAATGACACAAATACGGCAACTGCTGCAAACGTGAGAATTTTTTTCATGGTCATTATGTTTTGTTGCGTAAAGTTGGGGATAAAATTGAGTTACGCAATATTTTTTTTATAAATGGAAATGAAGTGTTTGTTAACCAGTATCTTCAATTTTATTTTAGTATTTGATATTAACCGGGGGATATGAGAAAAATTATAACCGCAATTTTTTGTTTGTATGTATTGAGCGCAGCGGCGCAGGAAAAAAATAGCTATGTAAAGCCGGCTGACAGCCTGGTGCTGGAAAAGCTGGATAACTGGCAAGATATTAAATTTGGGTTGCTTATGCACTGGGGTACTTACAGCCAATGGGGGATTGTAGAAAGTTGGAGCATTTGCCCGGAAGACGAAGGCTGGACACAACGCAGGGGACCTTATGCAGCAGATTATTTTGAATACAAAAAAGCTTATGAAAAACTGCAGACAACCTTCAATCCCACTAAATTTAATCCCGAAAAATGGGCGGATGCTGCCGCAGATGCGGGTATGAAATACGTGGTATTTACTACAAAACACCATGATGGCTTTTGCATGTTTGACACTAAAGAGACAGACTATAAAATAACATCAGCCAAAACGCCTTTTTCAGCTAACCCGCGGGCAAATATTACCAAAGAAGTATTTGACGCTTTCAGGAAGAAAGGATTTATGATTGGCGCTTATTTTTCAAAGCCAGACTGGCATAGCGATAATTATTGGTGGCCTTACTTTCCGCCGAAAGACAGGAATGTGAATTATGACCCTAAAAAATATCCCGGAAGGTGGAATGCTTTTAAGCAATATACATATAACCAAATTGAGGAATTAATGACTGGCTATGGAAAAGTGGATATCCTTTGGTTGGACGGTGGTTGGGTGAGACCTTTCTCGTCAATTGACAAGTCTGTTGACTGGCAGCGCACCATACCTTACGACCAGGATATTGACATGAAAAAAATAGCCGCTATGGCAAGACAGCACCAGCCGGGACTGCTGGTGGTTGACAGGAGTGTTGGTGGAGAATTTGAAAATTACCAAACACCAGAACAAACGGTGCCGGGCAAACCGCTTAACTATCCCTGGGAAACTTGCCTTACAATGGGGGATAGCTGGAGCTACGTGCCTAACGACCATTATAAAAGCAGCAACCAGTTAATACACCTGCTGGTTAAAATTGTATCAAGGGGTGGCAATTTCCTGCTGAATGTAGGTCCTTCACCGGAAGGTGATTGGAGTGATACCGCCTACAGCCGCTTGAAAGAAATAGGAGGCTGGATGAAAGTAAATGGTGCGGGGATATATAACTCAAAGCCAATTGCGCCTTACGGGCAGGGCAATATTATTTATACGCAGTCAAAAGACGGCAATACAAAATATGTTTTTGTTTTAAGCGATGATAAAGAAGAAACACTTACCCTGCCGGCAAGCATACCTGTTGATGTTTCTCTGGTCACAGCAAAATCCAAAGTTACTGCGCTGGGTATGAAAGGCAATTGTAAAATTGCTGTTACAAATAGTGGAGCAGCTATTGCTTTACCCAGGCAATTACAGGGCACGTCATGTAAATATGCTGCGGTTTTTGCAATAACGCAATAGCCGGTTACAACCACTTGTTAGTACGCAGCCAGTTTAAGCATGTTTCAAACCACTTATCGTTAGTGGTGTGGTTGTTAAGCCCAAAACCATGGCCGCCGTGTTCGTATAAATGCATTGCGGCAGGAATATGATATTTTACAAGCTGGTTGTAATAAGCTACGCTGTTAGCAACCGGTACAACATCATCGTCGGTTGCATGCACTAAAAATGCAGGAGGCGTATTGGCATTCACCTGGTCTTCATTGGAAAAATAATTTACCCATTTTTCATCTGCGTTTTTACCGATAAGGTTTTCACGCGAGCCCATGTGGGCAATACTTTCATGAAAGCTTATTACAGGGTAAATAAGCATTGAAAAGTTAGGCCGCAGGTTTGCGCCCGCCAGTTCCTTACGGGCCGGCCTGTCAAAATGTGTACTTAATGTGGCGGCAAGATGTCCTCCTGCTGAAAAGCCCATTACGCCAACTTTTGAAGTATCAATGCCATACTGTTTTGCGTTTTGGCGAATAGTGTATAAAGCCTGCTGCGCGTCCATTAGCGGTACAAACATTTTGTCAGTCATGCATTCGTCATTGGGTATGCGGTATTTTAGTACAAAAGCCGTAATGCCAGCCTCGTTAAAGGCTTTTGCAATATCTGCACCTTCATGCCCGGCAGCAACAATACTGTAGCCTCCGCCAGGTATCACCAGCACTGCGGTTCCGTTTTGTTTTTCTTTAGGCGGAATATAAGCAGTAAGAGTAGGTACGGTAACGTTGCTGATAATTAATACCCCATCCGTTTTTGAAGTTTCTTTTACTGAACAGGGTTTTGCATAAGGCACGGCGCCCTCATACAAAGGCATTTCTTTTTGTGCATTGGTAAATATCGCAAACAGCATACAAATGGGAAATAATAATAATTTTTTCATGCTAACAAATATTCAATCGTGGTATTATATAAATAACAATTAAAGATAATGAGTAACCGGGTACCAGGCTGATTAAAAATGCACGTTCCATGTAACAGCAGGAATAACAGGAAACAATGATACCTGTTTTGCATCTACTTTTAATGTGCCGCCCGCAGCGCTGCCTTCCTGGCTAAAATAATAAAAGTAAGGATTTTGCCTGCTGTATACGTTGTATATGCTGAAGACCCAGCTGGTGGTGCGTTTGCGCGGTTTTTTGGGTGTTGGTGTGTAGGTGGCTGAAAGGTCAAGCCTGTGATAGGGCTTCATGCGGTATTGATTAATGCCGCTGTATTGCTGGGTAAGGGTACCGTCAATAAAATAGAAACGCTCCGGCAGCGAGATAGCATTGCCCGTGCCGAATACAAATACTGACGATATTTTCCATTTGTTATTAATAGTGTACATGCCAACTAAAGAAAGGTCGTTACGGCGATCATAGCGGGCGGGGTATTTAAGACCATGATTAAGGTCGGGAAACTTTCTCCACGACCATGATAAAGTATAACCTGCCCAGCCTGTAAACCTCCCTTTTACTTTATTTACAAAAAACTCTGCCCCATAACTCCACCCTTTGCCGAACACAAATGATTCTTCGGGGTCACTGAGTGTATTAGGTGTATAACCTTCTTTGTATTCAATCTGGTTTTGCATTGTTTTGTAATAAAGTTCCAGTGATGTTTCAAACATGCTGTTGCTAAAGTTCCTGAAATAGCCTGCCGCGTACTGCCAGCCCGCCTGTGGTTTTACGCGTAAAGTGCTAGGCACCCAAATATCAGTAGGTAACGTTGTGCCTGCATTGCTTACAAGGTGTATGTACTGCATATTACGTGTTATACCTGCCTTTAGTGAGCTGGTTTCATTTAACGCAAAGCGTACTGTAAATCTTGGCTCCAGCCCTCCGTAGGATTTTACTACCTGCCCTTTGCCATACATAATACTGTCCGTTCTGTTTCCATTGGCATCACTAGTGTAAAACTTATAACTTCCCAATTGCTGAAACAGGCTGTAGCGCACCCCGTAATTAATGCGGATGCCTTTTGTAACGTCCCAATCATCCTGCAAATACAGTGCATACTCATTGGCATATTTCTCTTGTGCACTGTTGGGGGTAAACTTTGTTGAATCCTGGCTGCCGCTAAAAATGCTTGGTTTAAATGTATGGTAGGTGTATTGCGCCCCAAATTTAATTTTGTGTTTGGTAGAGACAAAATAGTCAAAATCAATCTTGGCATTTAAGTCACGTATGCCTGAAGCAAGGTTAAAGGCAAAATCGTTTTGAAGACCATTGAACTTAAAGTTATAATCATTGTATACCAAGGTGGTGTTGGCAAATAATTTTTTACTGAAGATATGGTTCCAGCGTAATGTTCCTGTACCGTTGCCCCAGGGAATAGATGTTTTAAAGGAGCGTTCAATATTATTAAAGGCAAATTTATCCCTGCCAAAATAGCCGCTTAAATAAAGCCTGTCCTTATCAGAAAACTGGTAATTTATTTTCGCGTTCAGGTCGTAGAAATAATATCCTGAACCTTTATAGCTGCTGGAAGCAATAAATGGTGCAGTAAGGGCATCAACATAGGTTCTGCGTGCAGAAATGATGTAAGATGCTTTGTTTTTTTTGATGGGGCCCTGTATAGAGAACCTTGAAGCAATAAGCCCTATTCCAGCATCTACTTCTGTTTTATTAACATTACCATCTTTCATGGCAACATCAATTACTGAAGATAGCCTGCCGCCATATTGTGCCGGCATGCCACCTTTTATAAGCGAAAGGCTTTTAATAGCATCCGAGTTAAATATTGAGAAAAAGCCAAACAGGTGGCCGGTATTATATACAACTGCATCATCCAGCAATATAAGGTTTTGGTCGGCCCCGCCGCCTCTTACGTAAAAACCGGCGTTACCTTCTCCTGCGTTGCGGACACCTGGTAACAACTGCAGTGATTTCAGAATGTCTGACTCCCCTAAAAATGTAGGTAGAGATTTTATGGTGCCCACTGTTAATTCAACCTTCCCCATTTGCGCCGTCTTAACATTGTTCTCTCTTTTTCTTGCTTCAACCGTTACATTTGTTAGCACGGCTGAGAGAGGCACAAGCAATATGTTTTTTGCACTATCGCCATCGAAATCTATTTCAACTTCCTGCGGCTTGTAACCTATATAGGAAAATAAAAGGCGGTGTATGCCGGGTAATAATGTAATAGAATAAAATCCATACTGGTTTGTTGTTACTGTGGCAGATTCGGCTGTAAGGGTGATAGTAGCACCTATAAGTGTCTCGCCCGTCAGGGAATCTTTTACATAGCCATTAAGCGTATATTTTTGCTGCGAAAATGACTGAAGGGTAATTAATAAACAGCAAAAGACAGCTATACAATGTTTCATCACCACAATTTTCAAAAAGGTTGCTGTATGGGGTTATTTGCTGCGAAAATCAAGCGAGTCTTCTATATTGCCGCAATTAATCATTGCCGCCTGGTATTTTGGGTGCCTTAATCCTAAATAGGGGTTAATGATGGTATCAACATTAGTGAGCCAAAAACCCTCCTTGTCGTCTCCAAAAGCCATCGGGCACCGCATGTGGTAAATTACCTGCTGATCATACTTAACGGTACGTAAAAGATTGTACAGATTTTCAGAGAGCTCGTAGAATGACCGCCTTTTATCTTCGATGGACGAATCGCCGGCAATACCAATACAATCTGCATCAATATTGGAGGCTACGCTTTTAGCAGCTTTTATTATGATGGAGTCTGCTTTCAGTGAGTCAAACGGAACTTTGCCCAACAGGCT
>DASZUX010000319.1:0-3322 GCA_035547455.1 Chitinophagaceae bacterium | reverse complement strand
GCCAATAATAATATTTTCTTCATGTGATAAAAATTT
Organism: Chitinophagaceae bacterium; assembly: GCA_035547455.1. Lineage (GTDB taxonomy): Bacteria > Bacteroidota > Bacteroidia > Chitinophagales > Chitinophagaceae > JABDFW01. The sequence continues at coordinate 3,286 of DASZUX010000319.1, read as the reverse complement.
GGGTGAATGTATTAAAAAAAGGTTTTTTTACCGATTAAGATTGATGAGCGCGGAGAATGGTTCGGTAAGCGCAGGAAACTTACATGTAAGCCCAGGCCCGGTGCTAACCTATTTACAGGTATACTTTTACATTATAAGTTTTTTGATAACTTATTTTTCACTCATACCGCAGCGCCACTATCGGGTTAAGCTTTGAGGCTTTAACAGCCGGCCCGAGGCCAGCAGCGAGACCTACAAAAGAGCAGATGATAATACCGCTTATTACCCACCCCCATGGCACCACAAAACCGGTACCCAGTACAAGCGAAAAAACATTGCCCACCAATACCCCAAGGAAAATGCCGAACAACGCGCCCATAAGGCTTATAATAGTAGATTCAAAAAGGAACTGGGCACGGATGTTGCGTTTTTTGCCACCGATGGCTTTTATAAGACCTACTTCGCGGGTGCGTTCGTTTACCGCCACCAGCATAATATTCATAAGACCAATGGCTGCCCCTATTAATGTAATGATGCCGATTGCAGCGGCAGCAAAAGTAATGCTGCCCAGCAGGCCAATAAATGTTTCGGCAAGCTTGTCGCTTTTATCAATGGCAAAATTATCTTCTTCCGTAGGCTGTAGTTTGCGTATTGCCCTGAACAAAGCGGTTGTTTCTGTTACCGCCCCATCCAGCTGCTGCACATCCTGCGCCATAACGCCAATGGTAAAAGAGGTGGAGGCATTATCAAGCTTGCGCACATTGTTATAGGTAGTTATTATAATATTATCTGCCCTCAGCAACGCGCTTGAGCCTTTGCTTTGCAATACGCCCACCACAAGGTACGGCACACCGCCCACCCGCACAATTTTGTCAACAGCCCTGTCACGCTGCGGCCCAAACAGTTTATCGGCCACATCGCTGCCAAGCAGGCATACATTGCGGCCGCTGCGCACATCCAGCTTGTTAAGGTTACGGCCTGCTTCTATTTTATACGCATTTACTTCAAGATAGTTTTCATCGCCCCCCGTTATCCTCACATTCGGGTTGGTTTTCTTTTGCTCATAATGCACCTCAACACCGCCGGGGCCTGAGAGCGAAATACTTACCACTGCAGGATATTTAAAATTGTCTTTAAACAGCTCTGCTTCCTGCAACCGGATTACTTTATCAAGGTTTGATTTTTTTTGCTTTTTGGTTTTATCAATTTTCTCGGTTGAATTATTATTATTACCAAACCTGAAACGCTCCTTGTACGACACGGTGAAAGCATTAGCCCCCATAAACGAGAAACTTTCGCGCAGCTTGCCATTCATTGCCTGTATGGCGGTTATAATGCCTATAAGCGCCATTATGCCAAAGGCAATAATAGTTACAGTAATACCGGTACGCAGCTTGTTGCCCCGTACTGTTCTGAAAGCAAGCGCAAAAGAATCACCTATGGTCATGAAATAATTTTGACTGTTTGAGCTTTAACGGTCTGCCGCCAAAAGCAACATTATAAGCAAAACGCCACTTTAAACCCATCAATGCGTATAAAGGTAAAAATGTTATGCTTAATACAGCAAAATACGTTGTAAATGGAAAACTGGCGCGATGAATGGCTTAGAAATACAGGTAGTTAATAACCACAGTGGGCATTACACCTACCAGTATGATGATACCTGATAGTAAGATGAGGCCTGTTTTAAATGAGGGGGTTACATCTTCAGTCAAAGCTTCCCCTTCCTTAAAATACATGGCCTGTATAACCCTGAAATAATAATACACACTAACAGCCGCAAACAGCACCGCCAGTATTACCAGCCACAGGTAGCCGCCTGTTTTTATAGCGGATGCCAGCATGTAATACTTGGCAAAAAAACCTGCTGTAAGCGGTATGCCGGCCAGGGAGAGCAAAAATATAGTGCAGGTGGCAGCCAGCACGGGTTGCTTTTTAGCAAGCCCGTTAAAGCCGTCGAATGTAAAGTCTTTCATTTTAACCAGTACTGCAAAAATGCCAATGGTAGCAAGGCTATAGGCCAAAGCATATAACAATATGCCCTCTTTTGACATGCTGTTAAGGCTAAACAAAGCAAAAAGCATAAAACCTGCCTGTGCAATGCTTGAGTATGCCAGCATACGCTTAACGCTTTGCTGAAATACCGCCGTTATATTACCTACCAGCAAAGTAGCCACAATAAGCAGCGCAAACAGTAACTGCCAGTTAACCCCGAATAATTTATCTGCATCAGGGCCTGTTTCAGCCATCTTTACCTCGCAAAGCCTTATAAAGGCAATAAAACCGGCAGCTTTAACCACTGTAGCCATGAACGATGTAAATACTGTTGGCGCACCATCGTACACATCCGGTGTCCAGAAATGAAAAGGCGCAGCTGATACCTTGAATGCCATTGATACAAACAGGAAGATTAAACCCGTTACTTCAAGAAAAGATAAAAGGCTGCTGCCATTAGCCTTGGCTGCAGGGCGAACAATTTCAAGCTCAAAACTACCCGTACCGCCATATACCAGTGCAATACCCATTAACATGATGCCGGTAAAAAAGGCACCCATCAAAAAATATTTTAAAGCAGCTTCGTTACTTTTAAGGTTTTTCTTGTCGCTGCCGGTAAGTATATAAAGAGGAATAGAAAGTATTTCAATACCCAAAAACAGCATCAGCATATTGTTATATGCTGAAAGAATGGCTACGCCGCACAACACAAAAAATACCAGGGTAAAATACTCTGCCGCATAGTTGCCGTATTTCTCAATTTCTTTACCGGTTAACAACACGTACACCAGTGTTGAGAAAATTGCTATAGTATTGAAGAAAAGACCAAACTCAGTAAAATGAAACATGTTGTGGTCGTCAATATCCGCAATCAAAATGCCTTTTGAATTAAGAATATTAGCTACCAATAAAGTAAGCAGGCCAAATGCTGCTATATGCCTGTAGCTGCCTTTGTTCTTAATAAGAAAACTGCAGAACATCATAATAACACCCCAAACAGCCGAAACTATAATTGCATTCATAACTTACTTACTGAACTTTAAACGAATTTATTTTGGCAACACTGCCTGCACACTATCATGCGTTAAACTAATAACGGGCTGGGGGTAAACACCCAGCACGAGCACTGCTACAGCCAGCAATACAAGCACAAACTGTATATTACCGCTTGCGTCAGTTGCGTATTCTGTTGCAGGCATCGTTCTGCCGTAAAATATTTTTTGCACCATGTTAAGCGAATATACTGCCGCCAGTATAATGCTTATGCCGGCTATAAATGCTGTCCATATACCGTAGCTGAATAACCCATTAA
>DASZUX010000318.1:0-2806 GCA_035547455.1 Chitinophagaceae bacterium | reverse complement strand
ATCAACCGTTCATCAGGAACAGTTATTACACCCACGTTAGGTTCTATAGTACAAAAAGGAAAGTTTGCCGCCTGTGCTTTTGCGTTGCTAAGTGCATTAAACAAAGTTGATTTGCCCACATTTGGTAACCCCACAATACCTGCCTGTAATGCCATTATGTTTTTAGTTTTAATTGTTGATGCTTATTCCGGGAGCAGTGCTTAACAAAAGCCGCTTCCAAAATTGCGGCGCAAAAATAAGCATTAGCCGCAGAAGCATAAAATTGAAGCCGGGCATTTAAACAGGCCCTGCTTACCTGTATATAATATGCATGGCAATAACTGAAGCTACTACTGTTTTATGAACTTTTTTGTTACCCTTTTGCCATTTGCCTGGTTAATAAATGTTATAAAATAAGTGCCTGCAGGCAGGTTGTCAACTTTTATATCAAGCACCTGGTTGGCCTGCGCTTTCTGCAGTTGCAGCGTTTTACCACCTGCCGTGGTAACAGCAACATTTACAACACTATTACCCGGCAATGCAATGTAATAATGCAGTATGTTTTTTACCGGGTTGGGGTACACCATGCTAACTCTCATGCTGGTGCTGCCTGCCCTCACCAGCAAAGTATTACTCCTGTAAATTAACCCGTCTTTATCAACCTCTGTTATACGGTACAGGTAGCCACCATTAGCCAGCACCGGCGCGTCAAGATAGCTGTAATCACCGCCTGCCCTGCCTGCGGGTACATTACCAACCGTTAACCATGCGGTACCGTTAGCATCTTTACGTTCAACAGCAAATCTTGCTGTATTTACCTCGTTTGTTGTCGTCCACCTAAGTTGTACCGAGGATTGCTTTACAAATTCAGCGGTGAACGCTGTAAAATGCACAGGTAAGGGGTTACTGCCCTCCTTGTCATTGGCAAGTACAAAATTACCCAGCACTTTGAAGTTTACATCAGACTGTATAGTACCGTTTTTCTCCGCTGTCCCTTCGCCTCCCTCGTTTACCCACCCTGCATCCGTACTGCGTGCTATACGTAAATGCACGGGGTCGGTAACCCCGTCTGTCGAATCATAGGCAAGCTGCAGCATAGCCGTATCAATACTTACAGCGCCGGGGTTGGTAATGGTATAATACCTGACATCAGACACCCGGTTAAGATCCGGTGGCAAGGCGAGCGTAGTAGGAGGGCCGTCATTTATAGAAACAACAAAACCTGTTTCAGGCGCCCCGGCACTGGTCTGCACAAAAAATGTAAGCGGCAGGTAATGCCCGTTTTTACCCATCGGCAAATTGAATGTTGCGGGTGTCTGGTCAAACACAATACAGTCAACATTACCGTCAATATACTTTGTTGCATCCTGGCCGGTAAAATTGTTACCACTATACTGCCCAATTGTAAAGCTGCCCGGCGCCAGCACCTTGCCATTAATAAAGTTAACACCGGCAAAGCCTGTACTGCCAGCTATTATAAGATTTTGTGCATTATCCAGGTTTATTACCGCTCCAAAATAACCGCTGCCGCTTATACCTGTGATCATTTGCGTAGCCGAACCGCTGAAGGTTGTTTCCGGGTTAAATGCCCCGTCTAACTGCAGCAAAGTACCTGTGTAATTTACTGTAGCCGTTTCTGTTGAATTTAAAAGATTGGCACCTACGCCAACAATAAGCTTACCATCGCACTGCATGTCGGTGCCATTACCATTAAATAACCTAAACGTGTCTCCGGCAAGTATATTAAGTATGCCTGCCGGCGTTATTACTACCTGGTCGGCGCTGTCGCTGCCATTAACAACAACGGAATCTTTTATGGTTATTACGCCGCTTAAAGGTGTAGGAGGCAGCACTGCCGTTATCCAGCCAACGCCGTCGAACATTTCCCATGTAGAGGCATCAGACCAGTTGCCATTAGCAGCAGACCTGTAATCACCCGGCGATTGAGCCCGAGGTCTATTTATAAAAAACATTGATATCGTGAAGAAAAGAAGGAGTAGAAATTTTTTCATGGTTACAATTTTTTGCATAAGGTACACGTTTTTAATGCTGTTTGCAATTAAATTCCCTCCATTTGATACAGGGATAGAAGCCCCTGAATTTTTACCGTTTATTAAATTCTGCTACATTTAATATATCTTAAAAGGCTTATTATTACGGACAAAAAACACATGCAGGTATGGCATTAAACATTGTTTGGATTGCTTTTTTTGTTATTGCTTTTATTGTTGCAGTTATAAAGTTCCTCTTCATTCCTGGTAATACAGATATTTTCAAATTGCTGGTTGATGGCATTTTTGATTCTGCCAAAACATCAGTAACAGATATTGCCTTTCCGCTTACAGGCGTTATGGTGTTTTTCCTGGGGTTGATGAATATTGCTGAAAAAGCCGGCGCCATACGCTGGCTTGCCCGGTTGCTGAACCCATTTATGAAGAGGCTTTTTCCCGAAATACCCGACGGCCATCCTGTGATGGGCGAGATGGTTATGAACTTTAGCGCCAATATGCTGGGGCTTGACAATGCGGCCACCCCCTTTGGCTTAAAAGCTATGCAAAGCCTGCAATCATTAAATCCGAATAAAGATACAGCTACTAACGCGCAAATAATGTTTGCCGGGCTGCATACCAGCGGGCTGGTGTTAATACCGCTGTCAATTTTTGCCTACCGGCTTAGTGCAGGTTCTCACGATGCTACCAGTGTGTTTATACCCTGCGTAGCAGGTACCGTTATTACAACATTGGCCACTATTATTATACTAAGCTTTAAGCAAAAACTAAAATGGGATGCTGTAATGGTTGGATGGATATTGGGAATAATAGTTGTT
>DASZUX010000317.1:0-2896 GCA_035547455.1 Chitinophagaceae bacterium | reverse complement strand
CAAAAGCCCTACGGCGGCCTTATCCGGGCGTTGGTGGTTACCGGGTAATCAAACTTTTAAATATTCAAACCCTGCTTTTCAAACTTTCCTGTATGTTTGCGCCCGTAAAATAAGTATGTATGTCTGTTTTAGTGGTGGGCACAATGGCCTTTGACGCAATAGAAACTCCTTTTGGCAAGTCTGATAAAATTATTGGCGGTTCTGCCACCTATATAGCTTACGCGGCCAGCAATTTTGTAAAACCTGTGCAAATGGTATCTATTGTCGGCAACGACTTTCCGCAGGAAGAGATGGATTCTCTAACCGGCAGGGGGGTTATGCTTGACGGCCTGGATATAAAACAGGACAAAAAATCATTTTTCTGGAGCGGCAAATACCACATGGATATGAATACCCGCGATACACTGGTAACCGACCTTAATGTGCTTACTGACTTTGACCCTGTTGTACCTGATAAATTTAAAGATGCTGAATTTGTAATACTGGGCAACGTAATGCCAAAGCTGCAGAAAAAAGCGCTTATGCAACTGCCTAAACGGCCAAAGCTTATTGTGCTTGATACGATGAATTACTGGATGGAAACTGCATGGGATGACCTTATGGAGGTAATGCAGATGGTAGATGTACTAATGGTAAACGACAGCGAAGCAAGACAGATGAGCGGCGAGTTTATCCTGGTAAAAGCTGCCAAAAAAATACTAACCATGGGTCCCAAATACCTGATTATTAAAAAAGGGGAGCATGGAGCGCTTTTGTTTTATGGCAACAGCGTGTTTTTTGCACCTGCCCTTCCGCTGGAAGATGTGTTTGACCCTACAGGCGCGGGCGATACATTTGCCGGGGGGTTTATTGGCCACCTTGCCAAAACAAAAGACATTTCGTTTGAAAATATGAAAACTGCCATTATTGTGGGCAGTGCCATGGCAAGCTTTTGCGTGGAAAAATTCGGCACGGAGCGCATTAAAGAAATAAGCCGGCCCGATATTGATGACAGGCTGGAAGAGTTTGTACAACTTGTAAACTTTGATATTTCGTTGGGTTAGCTCATGTTTTTTCACCTACAACAATAAGTCATTCACCTATAAGCATGTGCAATAGCAACAGCAATGCACGCTTTATAACCCTTGTGAATGCCGCGATAAAAAGTTGTATACTGCAAAGCATTACCTTTATCGCAAGCTAAACTCTCACATGTATGAAAAAACTTGCTTTGCCTGCAGCAGCAATAATAGCTGTTGCAGCCATTACAGGCTGTACCCAGCAATCTGCAGGCGATACCAGTCAAAAACTTATAAGAACGGAATTCATGGACTCATCCGTAAAACCGGGTGATAACTTTTTCAAATTCGTTAATGGCAAATGGCTTGATACAGCCACTATAGGGCCAACAGAAACAAGTGCAGGCGCCGGCCTTGAAATGTACAACCGTACTAAAGAACATTTACACAGCATTCTTGATTCCGTTTCGGAAGCAAACAACACCCCCGGCAGTATAGAACAGCAGGTGGGCGATTTTTACGCATCGGGCATTGATTCAATTACCATTGAAAAACGTGGCTATGACCCTGTTAAGCCATACTTAGACAAAATAAACGCCTTTACCGGCGTAAACAGCATTTTACAGTTTGAAAGCGATATGCAAAAAACAAACCATGAGTACGTTTTGGGCATGTACGTGGGTGCGGACTTGAAGAACAGCAGCATGAATATTGTAAACTTTGCACAAACCGGTCTTGGCTTGCCGGACAGGGATTACTATTTTAAAACCGATGCAGCAACCATAGCAGTGCAAAATGCTTATAAGGCTTACATAGTAAAAATATTTATGCTTACCGGTGTTGACTCTTCCTCAGCAGTTAAAAAAGCAGACGCTATTTATGCACTGGAAAAAAATATAGCAGAAAGCCACCGCACTAATGTTGCGCTTAGAGACCCGCAAAGCAATTACAACAAATGGGCAGTAGCCGATCTTGATAAAAAAATGCCTGTAATAGCCTTTAGTACTTTTTTTAGCAGTCTTGGCATTAAGGCAGACTCGGTAAACCTTGCACAACCTTCGTATTACGAAAAGCTTAACAAATTGCTGCCTGGTACACCGATAGATGTTTGGAAAGCTTACTATACATTTCATGTGCTTGATGATGCGGCCTCTTCGTTAAGTAATGCTTTTGTAATGGCCAGCTTTAACTATCATAACAAAACATTAAACGGGCAGCAGCAGATAAAACCCCGGTGGGAACGTGTTTACGGTGCTACAGACGCATACCTGGGTGATGCCTTGGGCCAGTTATATGTAAAAAGATATTTTACAGAGGATGCCAAAAAGCGCATGCTTGATCTTGTAAATAACCTGCAGAAGGCCCTGGAGGACAGGATAAGCCAGCTTGACTGGATGAGCGACAGCACCAAAGCGAAGGCCAGGGACAAACTGCATGCTTTTTTAAAGAAAATAGGCTATCCTGATAAATGGCGCGATTACAGCCATGTAACAATTGCGAAGGGTAAATATTTTGAGAACCTGTTGTCCTGTGCGCAGAACGAGTTTGCTTACCAGGCGGCTAAAATTGGCAAGCCGGTTGACCGCACAGAATGGCAGATGACGGCGCCCACTATTAATGCTTATTATAACCCCACGGTTAATGAAATAGTGTTTCCTGCCGGCATTCTGCAATACCCATTTTTTGACGAAAACGCAGATGATGCACTAAATTATGGAGCTATTGGCATGGTAATAGGACACGAAATGACCCACGGTTTTGATGATGAAGGCGCGCAATTTGATAAGGATGGTAACCTTAACAACTGGTGGAGCAAAGAAGACTACGCAAAATTTAAGGCTAAAGCACAGCAGGTAAGCAAACTATACAGCAGCTTTACCGTGCTGGACAGCCTGCAT
>DASZUX010000316.1:0-2105 GCA_035547455.1 Chitinophagaceae bacterium | reverse complement strand
TTTCTTTTGCTGTAACCGTAAGGGTGGTATTGCCGGCAGGTAATACAAATTGCAAGTTTGCAACCCCGTTGCTGCCGGTGGTTACATTGCCGCGAAGCAGCCTTTTTTTACCGGCTTTTACTGCCAGTTCAAGCGGTTCATTTGCCAGGGCCAGCATATTGGGGCCGGTAAACTTAAGTGCGGCCACAACGGAGTCGTTAGCATCGTTACCAAATACTTGGGTTTGTGTTTTTACCAGTACTGCATTGCCTGTGTTGCCCGCTACATAAAAATGGTGATAGAAGAAATTGTTGCTGCCAAAGTTTTTAAGAAGGTTGGTATAGGCACGCAGTGTGTAGCTGCCTTCACTAAAATCCTGCGGGTTTAAGGGGAGATTACCCCATGAAACACCTCCTGCAACAGGCAGCATGTATTGCTTAACAATATTGTTGTTTTCATCCGCTATATCTATATAAAGAATACCACTTTGTTTTGACGGGGAAAGATAGGCGGCATCAAACACATAGGCTTTAAACCACATGGTATCGCCTGCCAGGTAAACGGGTTTATTAAATTGCAGGTATATTTTTTCGCGGGGCATGTTAGCCCTGGTAGAATCAACCGCGGAAATTATGGTGGAAAGCGTACCATTTTTGCGTGGCTGTGCTGTGCAAAAAAAAGCAGTAAATAAAAAAACTGCAGCACCATACAATTTTATGTACCGGGCAAAGGGCAAAAGGTATTTTGCAGCACAATAACGCATGGCTTTGCAATGTCAGCAGTTATTATTTTAATACGTAAGCCCTAAGATAGGTGTTTGGCAGTTACTGTGCGGGTTTTTCCATCGTTTTTTGAGGTGTAACAGGCAAAAGCTTTTTACCCTGCAGTAATTCTTCTTTTGATTTTGGCCGTAAACTGTCCAACCATTTAAAGCCGCGTAACCGCAAATCTTCATGGTTTACCTGCCTCATTGGGTAGGCTGTGCCATCAACACTACTGCGCATCACCACTTTTTCTGCTTTGCGGTTTTCATCAAAATACATATCAATAATATCGCTCTTGGCCTTGTTTACGCTAATAAACTTGTTATCGTCATCCTGGCCATAATATATGTTTTCCGCGTTGCCTTTGGCCCTTATATAATTAATATTGCCATTTTTAAAATAGCCATTCAGGGTGCGCCCTTTTACTTCATTATAATATAAATCCGTAAGTTTATTTATGGCCAGCGCATTCTCAAATGCATACATACGGGCGGGCTTTTTGTTTTGGGTAAACAAATAAATAGTATCACCGGTTATCTGGTTATCTTTCGACCATATTACCGGTTGTTTAAAAAGCCTGAAAACAGAATCTTCGGATGAATAAAACAGGCTGTCTCCAACAGACTGCAATGAATCTGAAAATATTCTTACGTGATAATAAGCTTCCAAGAAACGGTCTGTGCTATCCTCCCCGTTTTGGATCATAATGGAGTCCTTTTTAGGAAGCGAATCAGTTACCTGCGGTACGTTACGGTATTTTCTTAAGTCTGAAAGCCTGGCCGAGTACATGGTATCGGCAGCGATAAAAAGAGAGTCGCCATCCTGCTTCAGCATCATTACAGGCTTAATGGTAGCAAGAAATGAATTTTCTTTTTTGTTTGTTTTTAAATCATCGCAATAAAGTGTAGCGCCCTGCGCAGTATCGCGGTACACTACCGTACCCCTTGCCTGGCCAAAGCCTGAGGAGTCGTACGCAACCTCGTCCGCATTCAAAAAAGTGCTGCCATCCTGTATATCAGGTCTTTTGCCAAAATATGCTTTCTTGCTTTGCTTATCGTAATAGCCATCTGTGGTATATATCCTTGTATTTTTTCCACTGGTTATTGTGGTGGGAACAACAAACGTAGCCACGTCCGTATAAGTATTGTAAAGCAGGGTATCGGTTTTGATTGAATAATCAGTATCATTCATTACTACGTTCTTCTTAAAATATACATCTCTTGTTTCTCCGTAATAATAAGCTTCTTTGCTGGTAAGCACCGACCGTTCAGTAATTACTTTGCCGCCTTTTGTATAAATGCCGGTTTTGGTATTTACATCATAATCAAGCTCGCTGGTAGTAAGATTGCTGTGCCCGTCAGT
>DASZUX010000315.1:0-5256 GCA_035547455.1 Chitinophagaceae bacterium | reverse complement strand
AGCGGTACAGAACCACGCTGCAGAAATACTTGCATTTTATACCAGCCTGCCCAAAGACAAAAAAGACCATGCCTATGCAGAGGGTAAATGGACAATTATAGAATTGTTACAGCATGTTATTGATGCAGAGCGCGTATTTACTTACCGGGCCCTGCGTTTTGCCCGTAAAGACGCTACCCCGCTGGCAGGTTTTGATGAAAATGACTATGCCGCCAACTCAATGGCAGGCAGCAGGAATTTTGATGAACTAAAAGAGGAATTTGCCGCATTGCGCAAAGCAACTGATATTTTCTTCTCCTCTCTTAATGAGGAGCAGTTGCAGCAGGGCGGCACATCTAATAACAGGTACATTACTGTAAATGCACTGGCATTTATTACCTACGGGCATTTACTGCACCATATTAACATTATAAAAGAAAGATACCTGGCTGGCTGAGCAGCCTGCAATTTAATTTACGGCTACTAACGGGAAAGCAACAGTTTCCCCGGCGCGGTTAGGTATGGTAATGCGGAATACTGTACCCTCGCCATAGGTTGAGCTTACTGAAATATCTCCGCCCAGCCTGGTAAGCGCTTCCTTCACAATATGCAGTCCAATGCCAAGCCCTGTTACATTATTGCTGCTGCGGAAAAACATTTTAAATATATTGTTCAGGTGCTGTTCCAGTATGCCTATGCCGTTATCCTCTATTTCAATTGCAGCCCTGTCCTCGTTAACATCAACATTTATTTTAACAGCAGGGTTTTGCTCAGTTGGTTTTTGATACTTTACAGCATTTGAAATAAGGTTGTCGAGTATTACTGATATCCTGAAGGCATCGTTTTTAAAAATTATAGGTTGGTCAACAATAAGCTTAAAATCAACATTCGGGTTCTGCATGCGGCATATATTTATGCTTTCGCCAACCAGCTTTAAAAAGTCTATTTCGTTGCTTTCGTCCTCTACTCTTATACTTTTATAGTATTCAATTATTTTCTGTATAAAAACATCCATCCTGTTTACACAGGTTTCAATCATGCCCAGGTAGTTGTTCGGGTCAACTATGCTGTCTTCCATTCGGGCAAGGTTAAGTATGCCCATTACAGATGCCAGCGGCGAACGCAGGTCGTGCGATGTGCTGTACACAAAGCGGTTAAGCTCGTCGTTTGTTTTTTCAAGCTCAAAAATCTTGTGCTTTAACTGAAGCTTTACTGTGTATATCTCGTAAGCATTTTGTATAGCGTTCTGCAGCTCATATTCGTCCCAGGGCTTCTTTATATAGCGGTAAATTTCGCCCTTGTTAATGGCATCAATAATAGCCTCGGCATCTGTATAGCCTGTTAGCAAAATGCGCACCGGGTCGGGGTGCGAAATGCGTACAATCTGGAAAAACTCAACACCGGTAGATTGCGGCATACGCTGGTCTGCAATAATCACATGCACCTTTTCCTTGTTCAGCACACCCATCCCCTCAGCGGCAGAAGACGCTATAAATACCTGGTACATACGGCGGAAGGCGGCCTGGAAAGAAAGCAGGTTATTTCTTTCATCGTCAATGTACAGTACCCTGATTTTTTTCTCCTGGTTGCTCATGGATATAAACTATATAAAGTTAATTAAGTTATCGGTTGGGTACGGGGTAAAGTTAAAATAAATTCAGCCCCGTTGCCAGGCGATGAATTAATCACAATTTTTCCATGGTGCTTTTCAATTATTTTAAATACAATTGCCATTCCCAGCCCGGTGCCCTCGCCAACATCCTTGGTGGTAAAAAATGGCTCAAATACGCGGTGTTTCACTTCGTCAGACATCCCGATGCCGGTGTCTTTTATCGTAATTTCAATTTTATCGCCTTCAACATCCCGGGTGGTTATAAAAATGTTTTCAACGCTGTTTTGCTGCGTCTTGGCTGATATTGCCTGCAGCCCGTTGGTGAGTATATTCATAAACACCTGGTTTAGCTTGCCGGGGTAGCATTCTATTTCACCATCCGCGTCAAATTTCTTTACCACCTGCACATTAAAGGGTATATTGTTTCTTATAAGTACAATGGTTGAATCAAGGCCGTCATGTACATTTACTACTTTTAATTCGCTCTCGTCAAGCCGGCTAAAGGTTCTTAACCCCCGTACAATTTCCGCAGTGCGCTCCGCACCGTCTTCAATTCCCTTTATCAGGTGGCCTACTTCATCTTTTATAAAATCAATATCAATTTGCTGTTGCAGTTGTGCTATCTGGGTAAGCTGTTTTTTATAGGTTTCAGTATCGCCATTTATACTGTGCAGTTTATTATACTCGCCTATCACTTCAAAAATATCCTTCATATCCAGCTTAAGCGGGTTAATATTACTTTTTACAAAGTTGATGGGGTTGTTTATTTCGTGCGCAATACCCGCTGTTAACTGGCCAAGCGAAGCCATTTTTTCAGCATCTACCAGTTGCGTTTGTGCATCCTTCAGGCTTACCAGTGCATCGTTTAACTGGTGGTTGGCTTTTATAAGCTCTTCTGTACGTTCGGCAACATTTTTCTCCAGTATAATATTCTGGTCGCGCACCAGCCGCTCGTTTTCTTTTGAAACCTTTAATGCTTCTGCCTGCGATTCCTCTCTTTCTTTCTTGTAAATATTTATCCTGTCAGCAAGGGCGAGAGACAGCAGGATGGCCTCAATGGCCGATCCTATATACAAAATGTACGTAGTAAAGTTATTATACGGCAGTATGTCAAGGTTGCGCAACGACAGTACCTGCCTGCCTACGGCAAATACAAACCAGGCAAAAAAATAGTATAACGCCGGCCGGTATCCCCGCCATGAAATATACCCTGATGCATATATAAGCAACAGGCCACCTGCAATACCATCAACCGTAAGCATTGAATATGAGGTTGAAAGCGAGTAGGGTGCTATTACAAGGGGGGCAGTGTAAAGTACAATAAGCAAATAACACAACCACTCAATAGGCCGTGAAAACTTCTTGATTCGCAGGAACGATAATGCAAATACTAATGCTGTTACACCCGGCAACATAGAAGTAACCACCACGGCATACCTATTAATTTGCGGGTGCATTGGCCACAAAAACTTAAAACACCAGCCGGAAAATGTAAGCAGGGCCAGCAGCAGCGAAAACAGGTACAGTACGTAAAAAAAATAACTTTCGTCTTTTGTGGAGAAAAACAGGAAAAAATTATACAGTAAAATTGAAATGATAATGCCCGAATAAATACCTACTATCAGCAACTCTTTTTGCGAAATTTTGTCCAGCGTTTCCTGGTCGTGAATGCTTATAGGCAGTTGCAGCGGGTGAATGCTGGTAAAATGAAAATAATAAACGCCTGTAGAATCGTAAGGTATATTAAGGCTGAAAATAAAGTTGGTAAAGTTGTTGTTTCTTGACTTGAAAGGCAGCGAGTTACCTGTTCTTTCCACCAGTTCAAGGGTACCCCCCCGGCTTAAACGGTACACTTCAATATCTGAAATATTGGAATAATCAATATCAAAATACAGTTTGTCGGGCGAGCTGAGGTTTTTTAAACCACAGCGTATCCACAGGTTGTTATAGTTGCCCAGGTAAGTGGTTATTTTTTTAGTGCCTTTTTTAAACCGGGCCTGGGTAATATTTTGCATCGCCTGGTTGGTGTAGGCATTCGAGGAATCAACAAATACTTCAACAAGTGAGTTTGCCGGTGTTCCCAATATGTCTTGCCTTACTTCCACAGTGTCCTGGGCTGCAACGCAAAGAGGTAGTAAAAGAATGAATGCCAGAATATATTTCATCTCAATAGTCAGTAGCAGGCGTTAGTAAAAGCCTAAATTAAGCAATCGGGCGTATTTTAAACTCATTTTTATCGGCAGATGCAATAATAAGTTTGTAATGTACATTAACCTCTATATTCTTAAAAGGGGCTTTTTCTTTAAGTATGCAATCCGGGTTTTTTCTTAAAAAAAACATTTTCTCCCTTTCACGCGGGTGGGCTTTAGGGAGGCCAACGGAGTCTTCCAGGAACACAGCCGTTGCTATAAGGTCAAGTTTGGGATAATAAAAGGTTCCGTTATTGCCTACCTGTGTAAAAATATCGCTGCCTATCCATTGGTTAAACCTAACGGTTACCGGTGAACACAGCGAAAACATGGTATTTAACCCTATCTGCTCTGCAATTACTACCGATACGCGTGAGGGAAACAGGCTGCCAATACCCATGCCGGCTACTTCTATTGAGTTCCATAAACCGCACAATTCGCCCGTACCGTTTTCTGCATATTTACGCACATATTCCTTTATTTTAGGGTCCATATTCCACGTTGCCTGCTCAATCGGTAAGGGCGTAATGCCATCTGCAGCATGTACGCGGGCACCGCCAAAAAGCTTGTCCCCGTTGGGGGATTCAACAACTACCACAAAAACGGCTTTGTTGTACATCCATTCATCGGTTGACGATGTTACTTTATGAATGCCATGATTTTCCAGCACTTTTTTGTGGCCATCTATAAACCTCTTGCAGGTTTCAGGATCATCGGTGGCCCTAAAAGCTCTTATTACTACTTCTGTTTCCATGATCTTGCATAGGTATTGATTATAAATGCATTTTTATAAATCTTCTACAAATAAAGCACGTAAATAATTATAATCAGTATAAATTTCGATAAATTTGACTTTTTTTCCTGATGTTGGTTTACCTTGCATGTAAATCCAATATTACCTTATACAAATGATTAATATTCTGTACATTGACGACGAACCGCATAATTTAACAGCATTTAAAGCTGCTTTCAGGCGTACTTATAATGTGTTTATCGCTGAAAGTGCAGAAGAAGGAAGAAAAATTTTAGAAAACAATCCCATTCACGTTATTTTAAGCGACCAAAGGATGCCGAAAATGACAGGTATTGAATTTTTTGAATCAATACTTGAAGCATATCCTGATCCTATACGCATTCTTATTACCGGTTATACAGATATTAACGCCGTAATTGACGCTATTAACCGTGGCCAGGTTTATAAATACCTTACCAAACCCTGGAACGAAAACGATGTAAAGATTTTTATTGAAAAAGCTTACGAAGTTTACCACCTGCGCAAAGAGAATCTTGAGCTTACGGAAAAGCTGATAGATGCCAACAAAAAGCTGGAATTTTTAGCACGCCAAAGCCTGCTTTCGTAATACTGATTGTTTAAGCAGCTAATAAACCTGCGCTTCTCTTTTAAAATACAAATTAGCTGACTAACACATTGGTTATTAAATAATAAAATCGGGCTATCTTATTTAAATATTTAAG
>DASZUX010000314.1:0-2974 GCA_035547455.1 Chitinophagaceae bacterium | reverse complement strand
AAACTGCTGTTTAAAAATTTTCTCTACCTGGCCAGCCTTCTGCCCTGACCGGATAGCCAACACAGCTTGCCGGTGCTTTTTACTTATATCGCCAATTTTTTTGTCGCCGGCAATTTTATCAGCGGGCAGGGACCGTCCATGCCAACCATGCGCTTTCGTGTACAGTTCAAGCTTCAGGTATGGAAAGCATTCATTAAACCTGTCTTCCAGTTCGCCTACTGTTTTATTATCGTCAATTTCAAGCAGCATATAAAATTTTTAATAGTATTAGTTATGCGCAACAAATAAGGGAAGTTTAGTTTGCTGCACCAGCATGTCTGCCATACTTGGTTTAAACCACCGGGATACCCGGTTGCGCTGGTAAGCGCCCAATATCACCATTACCTCTTCCTTCTGCTGCAATAAAAATGTTACAATCGTTTCCTCAGCGCTTCCTTTTAAAACTGTAAATACCGCTTTGGGAAAATGTCTTTTCATAAACTCTTTCATAAGCATGTTGTCGGGCACATGCAGTGAAGATGCCGTCGCTTTTACAGAAACCACTTCTGTTTCAAGGTGCTTAAAAGGCTGCATTACATAGTCGAATGCCTTGATTGCGTAAACAGAAGATGGGCTTCCGTCGTATAATATTATATTTTTTACCGGCGGTATAAATTTACCCGGCACCAGCAAAACAGGGCAGTGTACATCAGCCAGTAAGTCATGTATAAAACCTGTAGGCTGCAGTTCTTCGCCGTTGCCAAAGCTTTCTTTCCTGTCAATAATCAGCAAATCTGCATATATTGATTCATGCAGCAGTTCCTTCATCGCTATTTTCCGGTCATGGTGTACCGAAAAGTTTATGGCCGCTTCCCGGCATTGCGTTGTAAACCGGTCTGCAGCCGCCTTCCTTTTTAATCTGTCCGCTTCATCCAATAGCTGCATTATATTTTTTTCTTCGGCACGCGCCAGTAACTCACCATAGCCATAGCCTGAATAAGTATAATCGTCCAGGAATATACCCACCAAATGTGCATTATAGCTTTTAGCAATATGAATTGCGTAATCCATGGTGCCTGTTGATAATTTTAACCCGTCAAAGGCAGCAATAATTTTTTTCATCGAAAATAATTTGCAGCAAATAAGCAAAATGGATTATTTGGAACCATGATGCCGGTAAATATTTATATTGATTTTCGTCAGACACGCCGGCTGATAACAATCAGGTATGTTAGTGACAGAAGCGCTTACATGCGCGTAAAAAGCTAAATACTTTTACTTATAAATTAAACATCAGGTAAAAGGAGGATGTAATGGAAAGCATAATCAATAACCCCATGGCCTTATTTGCCAGGGAAGCACCGGAAGCTGCCAAAGCATTTGACTGCCTTGTAAATGCAGTGCGGCAAAGTACAGGGATTGATGAGAAAACCAAGCATCTTATTTACATTAGTATAAAAGCGGTGCTGGGTGATACAACCGCAGTGCATTACCATGTACCAATGGCTAAAAAACTTGGAGCAAGCCGTGATGAAATAAAAGATGCCATTTTGATTACACTAACTGTTTGTGGTTTACAAGCTGTTGCCAATTGCCTGCCGCTTGCACTTGAAATTTTTGATAACCCCATTTAGTTACTATCCGCAAATTGCGTTGACATGAATCATTAGCCGGCGTGATGCCTGTCATCTTTTACAGCGTGGCAGCAAAGCTACATTTGTTGAAAACTATACAATGGAAAAAGTATTTGAAAACAAGGTTGCGCTGGTTACCGGCGGCAGTTACGGCATTGGCAGGGCTACTGCCCTGGCATTTGCTAAAAGAGGGGCTAAAGTTGTGATAGCCGATATTATGAAAGATGCGGAGGAAGAAACATTAAAAGCAATTAAAGCTGCAGGCGGGGAGGGTATTTTTTTACAATGCGAGGTTAGCAAACCTGCTGATGTAACAGAGCTGACAGATAAAATATTTTCTACCTACGGAAGGCTTGACTTTGCTTTTAATAATGCTGGTATTGAGGGTGTTTCAGCCGTAACACATGAATGTACCCAGGAAAACTGGGAAAGAACGCTTAGTGTAAACCTTACCGGTGTATGGCTGTGTATGAAGCATGAACTGATGCACATGCTAAAGGCGGGCAAAGGAGCGATTGTTAACTGTGCTTCTGTTGCGGGGCTTGTAGGGTTTGCAGGGTTGCCGGCATACGTTGCCAGCAAGCATGCCATTGTGGGCCTTACTAAAACTGCAGCATTGGAGTATGCCAGGTTAGGCATACGTGTAAATGCCGTTTGCCCCGGTGTAATAAAAACCGCTATGATTGACCGCATTACCGGTAAGGATAAAGTTGCCGAACAAAAATTTGCCTCAATGGAACCCATAGGCCGTTTTGGGGAGCCATCTGAAGTGGCCGAGGCCGTTATGTGGCTATGTTCTGACGCTGCATCTTTTGTAACCGGTGTTGCAATGCCGGTTGATGGCGGTTGGGTAACGGCTTAGCAACAGTCCTGTACTGGTGTTTAAAACTTACCAGCTTATGCGCATTATTTACCTGATTAAAACAGATGTGCCTTTTAAATAGTACTGCTGGTGGGTTTCGGTGTGGGTATATCTAAGTACCCATACATAACTGCCTTCGGGCTGCGGCTTGCCTTTGTAGGTTCCGTCCCATTTTTTTGTCCAGTCGGTAGTGTAAAAAACCAGTTGCCCAAAACGGTTAAACACTTTAAACTCAAGATTGCTTGTTTTGTAGGCATTCAAAGGGTATAAATAATCGTTCAGGTTATCCCCGTTGGGCGTAAAAGCAGTGGGTACTGCAATATAGCAAGTATATATAACTTTTACGGGCTGGTAGGCGGTATCAAAGCAATGGTGATTATCCTGTACAATAAGCCGCACATTATAGGTATTATCATGTGTTGGCGGTATAAATGTTTTTTGGGGCGACTGCAGGCTGCTGGTGGTACCGTCTCCAAAATTCCACTGCCATGCAGTTATA
>DASZUX010000313.1:0-21398 GCA_035547455.1 Chitinophagaceae bacterium | reverse complement strand
ATTTTGGCCCACATAAACATACCCGCCTGGGTTTTTGAATATATACACTGCAGCGCATCAAGCAGTTGGTACACTTTTTCCCGGCGGGCCCTGTACACCTCGTTAACGCTGTTGTACCAGTCTTGCCCCAGGCTCAAGGCTTTTGCCGCGGCCAGTTGCAGGGGAAGGAACATACCACTGTCCATATTGCTTTTAAACCGCAGCACTTCATTAATACGCTCTGCCGCTCCTACCAGTACGCCTACCCGCCAGCCTGCCATGTTCTGCGATTTACTTAAACTATTCAGTTCAAGAGCAACATCCTTTGCCCCATCTATGCTTAAAAGGCTCATGGGGTTATTGTTTAGTATAAAGCTATACGGGTTGTCGTGTACCAGCAGAATATTGTGCTTTTTAGCAAATGCTACCAATCGCTCAAACATTTCTTTTGTAGGCAACTGGCCGGTTGGCATTTCAGGGTAGTTTACAAACATCAGCTTAGGAGGAATAGCACCAAAGCTTTGCTCCAGTTCGGCAAAATCAGGCATCCAGTCGTTTTCTTCTTTCAATTCGTAATACGCAATTACACCGCCCGCCAGCTTTGCAGCACTGCTGTAGGTAGGGTAACCGGGATTTGGCACCAATACAATATCACCTTCATTCAAATAGGTCATGCAAATGTGCATAATGCCCTCTTTGCTGCCTATTAAGGGCAATATTTCTGTATCGGGGTTAAGGGTAACACCGTACCAATTGGCATACCAGCCAGCGAAGGCTTTCCGCAGCACAGGCGACCCTTTGTAACTCTGGTAGGCATGTACATTGGGCTTGGCCGCCTCATCCTGCAATACTTTTATTACATCCGGGTGGGGCGGCAGGTCGGGGCTGCCAATACCAAGATTAATTATATTCTTACCCTGTTTGTTCAGTTCATCAATTTCCCGCAGTTTTTGCGAGAAATAATATTCTCCTATACCTTCCAAACGCTTTGCTGTTGCGGCCATACTATTATAATGTATAATGAAATTTAGATGAAATATTTTTATATTCTCTATGCCCCGCTCTTTCCGTTTTTATATACGCCATATACCCTTACCTGCTCGGTTAGAGGCCTGATGGATTCAATTACAGTGTTAAACTGCTCCAGCGAGTCAAACTCCATATCAGCATGAAAACTGTATTTAAAATTGGTGCCTGCTATGGGAAAACTTTGCAGCTTGCTAAGGTTTATGCCACCATCAGCTATAGTAGTAAGCACCTTTGCGAGGCTGCCACGTGAGTGATCCGTATGAAAATTTACCGATGCTTTATTAGCAGCTTCATCCTCCACCGCATCGCGCTCCAGTACCAAAAATCTTGTATAATTATGCTTTTGGGTATGAATATTTGGAGCAATAATCTCAAGATCAAACAACTCGGCGGCCAGTTTACCCGCAATACCTGCAATATGCCTGCTTTTATGCTGGTGAATATGTTTGGCGCTAAGGGCTGTATCTTCTGTAGCTATCAGTTTCCAATTGTATTTGTCAAGATACTGCATACATTGTTGTATTGCCATAGGGTGGCTGTGTACTTCCTTTATATCCTCAAGTGTAACACCCGGGTTTACAAGCAAATGCTGCTTTATCGGCAGGTACACTTCTCCCGTTATTACAAGGCTGCTGTTTTGCAGCAGTGTATAATTGGGCAAAATACTGCCTGCTATTGAGTTTTCAATTGCCATTACCGCGCCATCGCTTTCCTTTTTGTTACCCGCAGCTTTTACAACATCCTTAAATGTTGCGCAGGTAATTACCTCCACATTTTCACCAAAGTACTGCTGTGCTGCTACCTGGTGAAAGCAGCCTTCAAAACCTTGTATGGCAATACGGTAATTTTCGCCCGTTTCTTTATGCTTTGTTGTGTCCTTGCTCATGTTCCATTTTTGATATCCCTAAGGGTATGGTCAAAAAAAAGTCCCGGTTTTTTAACCGGGACTGTATGCTGATTTTTTTGTTTTTAGGCTTTGGCATATACAACCCGGTTTACTTTGGTAAAAAAGTAAAAAAAGAAAAAGTAAAAAAAATAGTTGTATATGCGCTTTGTATTCATTGCGGTGTAAATATAGCTACAAACCAATATGCTGCAAATTTTTTTAGAAAGAAATAAACAAGCGTTAGTTAATCCGGGAGGGGGTAATTAACGAACAACGCAAAAAAATGTTGTTTATGTCACGCTTTTAAGAACGTAATCTTCCAATTTTCCTTAAAGGTCAGGGGGCACAAAAGAAAGCCATCCTTAAGATTAAGGACGGCCTCTAACGATTGCTTGCCATATGAAAAAAGTTTTGCTAATTATGTTGCCGGCAAGCGGAGCCTCTACAATATCATTATCACAATTCCTTTAACTAACGACTACTTATTTTTTAGTAGTGTCAGTAGCAGGTTTTGCAGTAGTGTCAGCAGGTTTTGCGGTAGTATCTGCAGCTTTTGTAGTTGTGTCAGCGCTCATAGTAGCTGAAGTGTCAGCACCTTTAGAAGCATCAGAACCTGAACCGCAGGCTGCAAAAGCAGCAATAGCTAATACGAATAACAGCTTTTTCATTGTTGTGAGTGTTTTTTGTTTATTAATTGTAAGTTTATACTGAAAGCTAAAAAAGGTAACCCGGGTGTACACAGTTTTTTTAAAAAATTTTTTGGCATTTTTTTGGGTTACTTTTACCCCCGCACAGGTATTAAAAACGAGTATTGGTGAAACCGGAGATAAACGAGCAGCTTTTACTTAAAGGATTGGTAGCTAATGACACCAAAGCCATTGAAACCATTTATAAGGACAATTTTAATATGGTTCAGGCTTTTATCATTAACAACAACGGAACTTACGATGATGCAAGGGATGTTTTCCAGGAGGCCATAATAACCCTTTACGAAAAAGCAAAATCAGAGTCATTCGTCCTAACCTGCCAGGTTAAAACTTATATTTATTCAGTATGCAGGCGGCTTTGGCTTAAAAGGCTTCAGCAAATGGGGCGGTATGTTACCCAAACCGAAGGGTTGGAAGAAACCGTATCAGTAGAAGAAGACCTGGAAATACATGAAAAGCGGAATGCCGATTTTGCCATGATGGAGCGGGCGTTGAGCAGCCTTGGCGAACCTTGCAAAAGCCTGTTGGAAGCATACTACCTGCAAAAAAAGGGAATGGCTGAAATTGCGTCGGAATTTGGATATACCAATGCCGACAATGCAAAAAACCAAAAGTATAAGTGCCTTATGCGGTTAAAAAAACTGTTTTTTACGCAATATAACATTGGAGAATAAGGGAGATGGAAGATATTGTTTTATTAGACGTGATTGAACGGTACCTTACCGGTCAAATGTCGCCCGAGGAGAAAACCTGGTTTAAAGAATTGAGGGCAAAAACACCCGAAATTGACCAAATGGTGGTTGAGCACAGGCTTTTTTTACACCAGCTTGACGAATTTGCAACTCACAACGCGTTAAAGCATCGTATTACGGCCGCCCATAATAGCCTGCTGCAAAAAGGCGATATATACGAAGGTGGTGAAAAAACCACCAAAGGCCGCATAATACAATTATTCCATAAATATAAAAAGGTAACCGCCATTGCTGCCAGCATTGCCGGCGTTACAGCCTTAACAATCAGCGTGTTAGTAGCCGCATTATCACCTAATATTAATAAAAAAGATTACCAGCAGCTGGTTAATGTTATTAATGGTGTAAAAAACGATTATGCAAAAACTAATGCCCGTATTAACGAAGTTGACAGCAAAATACCTAAGGGCGCTACTGCAAAATCTATAGGCACGGCCTTTTTAATTGATGGGAAAGGCTACCTGGTTACGAATGCCCACGTACTTCAAGGAGGAGGAGCGGTAGTTAAGAATAATAAAGGCCAGGAGTTTGCAACTACTATTGTTGCTGTTGATGAAAAGAAGGACCTGGCTATTTTAAAAATAGATGATGGTGATTATAAACCGGTTAACTCCCTGCCCTACCAAATAAAAAAACCAGGAGCAGAATTGGGTGAAGAATTATTTACCCTGGGATACACCCGTTTTCCTGTAGAAGATGTGGTGTATAGTATGGGATATCTAAGTTCTTTGTCTGGATTTAACGGAGATACTTCAAGTTGCCAGATTTCTCTTAATGCAAACCCCGGAAATTCAGGCGGACCGGTGTTTAATAAAAATGGTGATATAGTTGGTATTCTTACTGGCAGGGAACTCAGTTCTGAAGGCGCAGTATTCGCCATCAATTCTAAAAGCATATACAGAATGATAAATGAGTTAAAAGCTACTGATACAACACTGCAAAAGATCAAGATATCCAATAATGCTGAACTCAAAGGAATGAGCCGTACTGAACAGATTAAGCAAGTGCAGGATTATGTTTTTCTCATTAAGTCTTTTAACAGGTAATAGCAACAGTTGGTTTAGTTGAATATAAAGTCCGCATAACTGCTGTTATGCGGGCTTTTTTATTATTACGTTGTTTATAGCCGCTGCCTAAGCGCCTTAAGTATAACGCAACCACCAGTAATTACGCGTTGCCCTATACCCGTTAAACCATTTGCATGGGTAATACATTAGCAGCACCACCAGCAGCCATAGCAGGTAAATTACCCAAATGTTAAACCCGAAATGCTGGGGCCGGAAGAGAAATAGCATTGCTGGGTCAGCCTTTTCAGCCCATGTATGACCGGTAGCAAAAAAAGCTGCCAGGTTAATGATGCGGATAAGATAAAGATGTACAACAAAATAAAACAATGGCGCCCTGCCATAAACCATAGTAAAGGAGGCAAATTTGCCTTTAATCCTTTCTGCCACGGCAAGTAATATTAATAACGGCCCAAGTGTCATACACGAAAACAGTAGTGATGGCGGGTATTTAGACGTATTGATAAACGACAAAAAAGTGGCAAAAGCGTCTTTTTGCTCAGCCCACGGCGTGGGGTCGCCATACTTGTTTATCCATCGCAGTATAATAAACAGCAACACTACGGTGCTGCCGAGTAAATACAAGGCTTTTTGCCTTTTTTGCATTGTAAAACGCGCATCGTCGTAAAGGCGGCCAATGCTGTAACCCAGCAATAGTATGCCTGCCCAGGTTACCGGTGCGTAAAGTACAAGCAGGTTGTAACCGCCCCCCAAAGGTATTACGGTTGCCGCGCCCGAAATAAGCACCCTAACGCTAACACCCCATCCGTTAGCAGGCAACTGGGTATAATCAAGCAGGTTATGGCCCAAAAATATGATGAGGCCCGCGGTTGTTATAACAACCATTGATGTACGTACCAGCAGGCCAAGTATTATCATGCTTGCGCCAATGGCCCACAATACCTCCAGTATCAGCATATTATACAAAGGGTTAAGGCTAAAACCAAAACTAATCAGTACAACATCAACAAGTATCAGCCACACCCCTCTTTTGATTAAGAACAGGCTTAGCTCATTTTTTGTACGCTTACGTCCAGCCAGCCAGGCAGAGATGCCAGCTAAAAAAACAAATGTGGGAGCACAGTAATGCGTTATCCAGCGGGTAAAAAATATTAAGGTGTTTGGCGGGTTAACGCTTAAAGGGTTTTCATCTGCTGCGTGTATGTGCAAAAAGTCACGCACATGGTCAAGGGTCATAATAATAATGATGATGCCGCGCACAACATCAATTGAAGATATGCGCTGTTTAACTTGTCCGGTCATAAAATTGTGCTTTAACTATTGTAATATATCCTGTCAAACACAATTTAAGGCTTTAAAACAAATTTGATACAACAAAGCCTGCGGGTTTTTGACGGGTTAAAAAGAGGATGGAAAGGCACGTACATTATTCAGCAGCCGGTTTTAATAAGGGATTCAGCAACAAGCTTATTAATATTACCGCAGCAGCACCGGCCACATTCAACCATAAAAAACCAAACCCAATAATATTAAACTTGTCAAGAAAAAACAGGGTAATAACAATAATTTCGCCGATTACAGCCGCCCAAAAAACAGCGTTGCCGCACACCTTTCTTACATAAAAAGCCACCAGGAAAATGCCGAGCATAACACCATAAAAGATAGAACCCAGCCAGTTTACAGCCTCAATAAGACTACCCATATTGTTTGAAAACTCAGCCATAATAATACAGAATATACCCCAGCCAAGTGTAAACCACCGCGAGATATGATATTTTCTTTCAGCTTCCACATCTTCCCCCACGGGGTGCGGATGGCCATATTTAAACCGGCAATAAAAATCAATCATTGTGGCCGATGCCAGCGAGTTAAGTGCTGCGGCAATAGAGCCCCAGGAGGCTAGAAAGATGATAGCAATAAGTAATCCTACCAACCCCTTCGGCAGGTTATCAATAACAAACCGGAGAAAAATATAATTGGTATCATTGGTATCAACTGATGGCGCTGCTTTTGCCAGTAATATTTTATAGCTTTTTTTCAGGTCGTCCATCTGCCTGTTGGCCACCGCTATACTATCCTTATACTGCTGCGCGCCTGTAATGCTATTTTTATCAGCATTTACAAAGGCTGTTGCATACCGTTTTTCACGGCTGTTTACTTCTGCAAAAGAACGTTCAATTATTTTGAGCGAATCGCCATATTTACCCGTATATACTGCAGCAGGTACCGAAGTATTGAAAAATACAGGGCTGCTTTTAAACTGGTAAAATGTAAACAACAGTGCGCCGATAAGCAGTATCAAAAACTGCATAGGTATTTTTATAAGTCCGTTCATCAGCAGGCCTATCCTGCTCTGTGTGGTATTCTTTGCAGTTATGTAGCGCCCTACCTGGCTTTGATCTGTACCGAAGTATGACAGCGCCAGGAAAAGCCCGCCTACAATGCCGCTTACAATATTATAACGGTCTTTCCAGTCAAAACCTTTGCTTGTAACGCCCGTAGTAATAACATTCATTTTGCCCCCGGCCCCGCTTACCTTAAGCGCATCGCTAAATCCTACCCCATCAGGCAACTGGTGCACTATGTAATAACCAGCTATAAACATACCGGCAAAAATGATGATAAACTGTAGCTGCTGCGTGTAAGCAACTGCCTTTGCACCGCCACTAACGGTATAAATAATAAGCATACCGCCCATAATAATATTTACCCAGTAAATATTCCAGCCTAATAAAGAAGACAGTATGATAGAAGGTGCATAAATGCTAATGCCGGTAGAAAGCCCGCGTGACAGCAGGAACATAGCAGAAGTAAATGTTCTTGTTTTAAGGTCAAAGCGTTGCTCAAGGTATTCGTAGGCAGTAAAAACTTTAAGTTTATTAAAAATAGGCACAAAAGTGATGCTGAGAATAACCATGGCTATGGGCAGGCCAAGATAATACTGCACAAAGCGCATACCGTCAGTAAATGCCTGGCCCGGGGCCGACAGGAATGTAATAGCACTTGCCTGCGTACCCATAATGCTGAGAAGTATAAGGTACCAGGGCATGCTACGGTTATTAAGAAAATAACCTTCCATATTTTTAGTGGTACGGCTTTTATAAAGTCCGTAACTAACAATGGCAGCAAGCGTAATAACCAGTACTATCCAGTCGGTTAAGCTCATGAAAATTTTTTAGTAACCCAGTAGAAGAATACTATTAAAATCAAAAGCACGATGATAATGAATGCGTACCAGCCCGCCCATTTTTTAAACAACGGTATCTTTTCATCATGGCTCATAAGCAAGATTTAACAGCAGTTACAAAAATGAGGTAAACGTTTGAGCAATTGCATTCGTTCGGTAACACTGCATTTAATACAAATGAATACTGAAATTGTTATTCCATAAAACCACTACTCACATTTAACATTTTGGTATATTATTTTCTTCTGCCGGCAAGCAGGCTTATGGAAAGCAAGCCTATTATTAAACCAAGCAGTAACCCTATCCTTACGTTTTTAATAATAAGCCCAATGCCAACACCCAGCAATAATAAGAACCAAATGCTAACCTTTCTTCTTTTTTCCATCAAATTACAGTTTTCCTTTATTACTGGTTCTTTTGTAAAGCTATCAGGTTAGCTATTAACCGGTATGCGCCCGTAACACCCGCGGGCAGCTCCCTGAAAAATACTATTCCTGTATATACAAAATTACCTTTGCCGTATTTGGCAATAATAAGACTGCCGCTGCTTTCTTTCTCGTTGGGATCATGCATACCTACAGGCGACTCAAAATGGGCATCCTGCGTATTGGCCTGGTAAATACTGCGCTCCTGTATCCAGCCTTTAAAGTCCTCATCCGTAATTTTATTGGGGTAATTAAGCGCACGGTTGCCCGGCAGTAATATATGTACGCTGGCGTTTTCATCAGTTACCCTGGTATTGCTTATGGCAAATGGGTAGGGGCCAACTTTTATTTGCCCGTTACTTATCTGGTTGCTGCGGTTATATTGTACAATCAGGTTACCGCCATTTTTTACAAAGCGCATCAGCACATCATATTTCTCATTCAAAAAAGCATCAACGTCATAAGCACGCACACCTGTAATAACAGCATCAAACTGCTTAAGGTTTTCATCATTAATATCTGTGGCTGTTAATAGCTTAACACTGTAGCCCATTTGCACCAGTGCCGCAGGCACCTTATCGCCGGCGCCGGCAATATAGCCTATGTTGTGACCGACGGTTTTTATTTCGCCGCTCAACACTTTTACATTATCGCGGTAGAAGTAATTGATGTGAGGTATATGGTCATACTCAATATTACGCAGGTAGTGTGAGTACACATACCTGTGCCCAGCCCTTTCAATTAATATCTCTGTGCTAAGCAAATCGGTACTGAGGTCTTTTATAAAAATTTTTTTAATGGGCAAGTCCATTTCAAACTCTTTTCCTGCCTCTGCATCAATAACCGTGTCTTTTGTAAATACTGACGATGCATCTTCCGATATTTTTACAATAACATGTACAAGCTTTTCGTTAAAGTTAGTTTTATACTTTACCTGCATTTGCGGGTTGCCGGTGTAAGCATTGCCATGCTTAACATTAATTAATGCTATGGCGGGCGATACCGATACTATAACGGGAGGTATAACTACCACCGGCTGGTATTGCTCACCCTTTACAGCATCGGTGTATTTTGCCTGCAGCGGCCTTGTTACAGTTAATGCAAGCCCGTTTACGCTTACATTGAACACCGCCATATAAGGCGGGTTGTTTTGCGCGTTGCCTATCAGCAAATTATCAGTAACATCAAAACTACCGCCATTTACCAACGGTTTTTCAAGCCAGTAAGGCTGCGTTGCATTGCGCGTTGCAGGTATAACAAACATTTTACTAAAGCCTGTGTTCCTGTTAAAAGGCACATTAATATTTACTGCAGAATCAAAGCCGTCAAACCTTATTGCATTAATATGTACTGCAGCATTACTGCCCTGGTTAACAAAAAAGTTTACCCGCATGCTGTCACCCTGCACCAGGTATTCGTTATTGGTAGTAGCTTCCATAAACAAGCCGGCACACTCGATAATCAAATCCTGCACTTCGTCAAGCTTCCGGTTTTTCCAGTACCCTTCAGGCAACGTATTTATGGCATTATATAATTCAACAAGCGCATCTATGCTTTTTTCAGGATGGTCAAAATCGTAATGGGCGATTATATCATCTACTTTGGCTGCAATAGGCGCACCGCCAGGCACTCTTGACCATGTGGTGTTTATACCATCCATTATATCATTCACAGGAGCGTCTCCCCCTGTAGTGGTAAAAAATTCGGTAGCCTGCCCACGCTGGCGCGGTATGCCAAAACCCTGGCTTTTGTGCTGGCTGCGGCTTTCGGCAGCTATTTCTCCATACCCTTTGCCTAACAAAGGGTTATAATTACCCACCTCCATTTTAAACTGGTCGGGCGAAGTTGTATTGGTGTTTCCAAAATTGAAGGTGTTCCACAATATCCTTTTAGCCTGCCATGGCATGCCGGTTAAAAATAAAAGGCGGGTACTGTCTTTATTTTTGTCTGACTGTGCAAGCACTGAATCCCGCATCCTTTTAAAGGCTGCCGTATCGCTGGCCAACCTGAACGCTTCATTAGCCAGCAGGGCCGAAGCCCAATGATGACCATGCCCTGCCCTTGCATCACCGGGAAACCGGGTAATAATAATATCGGGCTTAAATCTTTTAATTACAGTTATAACATCGCTTAGTATTTTATCGTGGCCCCAAATGCGCAGCGCTTCATCGGCACTTTTGCTAAAGCCAAAGTCGTAGGCACGGCTAAAAAATTGTTCCGCCCCATCAATACGGCGGGCGGCCAGCAACTCCTGCGTACGTATAAGCCCCAATTCAATACCTTGTTCATCACCTATAAGGTTTTGTCCTCCATCACCCCTTGTAAGACTCAAGTAACCCGTGCGGTACTGCTTTTCTTTGCTAAAGTAGGCCAGCAGTCTTGTGTTTTCATCATCGGGGTGGGCTGCTATATACAAAACGCTACCCAGTACGTTCAGCTTTTTTAGCTGCATGTAAATGTCTGCGCTGGTGTGTGTGGCAGGAGCCTGGGCTGAAACAAGTGAGTAGTGAAATGTTAACAGCAAACAAATAATAAATCCATATTTTTTCATACGTTACCGGTTGTGGGTAACGAAGATAAATTAAAGAAATATTATACCGCTTATTTCAACTATAACCACCATAATATATTAAAGCCCGTCGGATGTAGCCTTTTCCTTTTCCTGCTTATTTAGCATTACATTGATGCTATTTTCGTAAGAAACTTCAACTTGTTGAAATTTTGAGATTTCCAAAACTATCGTAGCGTTATTCTCAGGCTTTTCCCAGGCTGAAAGATAGTTGCATTTTCCTGCTTTAACTGCGGTTATTTCATCACCATCCCCTTCCTCGTAAGGGCTTGAAAAAAAATGATAGTCATCTTTGGGGTCGCCATATTTATTATCAAGCAAATCTTTCAACTATCAAGCAAATCTTTCAACGTAGAATATTTTTGTTTAAGCCCGCTCCAGGTGCTCTGCTCAGGAAAATAGACAGCGGCTTTCCATACTTTTTTAGAAGATATGGTAGCAATTAAGAATAATTCTATATCATCTGCTCCAAGAGTTCCTTTCAAAGTAGCAATGTTATTTTCGCTTTTTTCAAGCTTATATCCTTTGGCTACAAATTGTTTTACGCAATAATCAAGCGAACTGTCAATTTTAATACCGGCAAACTCCGGGGCGGGTTTCAATGTGCCTGCTTGTGCGTAAATAAGATTGGGAAGAAGCAAAACGAGGGCAAGGATAATACGTTTCATAATAGGTTTTTGGTTGATTTGTTTATAAAATTAAAAAGTAAAAATATAAAAAATTAATAATAACACACAAAACCTACATGTATATTTTAATATGTTTCGCGATTTAGCAGATCCAATTAAACTACGATTAATCAGCCTTTTACCGAAAACAAGTATTTCATCGTAATTTTGCATTTTAAATGTATGATATGCTGGATACGATTGAAAGTGCGATTGAAGCGATTAAAGCGGGGAAACTGGTAATTGTGGTAGATGATGAAGATAGGGAAAACGAAGGCGATTTTATTACCGCTGCCCATAATGTTACCCCGGAAGTAATAAACTTTATGAGCAAGGTAGGCCGCGGACTTATATGTGCCCCGGTAACCGAAGAAAGGGCTGAAGAACTTCAACTGGACCTGATGGTAAATAACAACACGGCCCTGCACGAAACTCCTTTTACTGTTAGTATAGATTTATTAGGCCATGGTTGTACCACGGGTATAAGCGCACATGACCGCGCAAAAACGGTGCAGGCCATAATTGACCCTCAAACTAAGGCCTCCGATTTCGGCAGGCCGGGGCATATTTTTCCGCTAAGGGCAAAAAAAGGGGGCGTGCTGCGCAGAACGGGCCATACCGAAGCAACTATAGATTTGGCAAGGCTGGCAGGTTTTGAACCTGCCGGTGTGCTGGTGGAAGTAATGAATGAAGACGGTACTATGGCACGATTGCCCGAACTGCGCGAAATTGCCGACAAATATGATTTAAAAATAGTTTCCATAAAAGACCTTGTAGAATACCGCCTTAAAACCGACAGCCTTATTGAGGAAGTGGTAAGGGTGGATATGCCTACCAGGTACGGCGATTTTAAATTGGTAGCCTTTAGGGAAAAAAGTAATAACGGGGAACATCTTGCCCTTATTAAGGGTAAATGGGAGAAAGATGAACCGGTATTAACACGCGTACACAGCAGTTGCTTTACCGGCGATATTTTGGGCAGCTTTCGTTGCGATTGCGGCGAGCAATTACACAAAGCAATGCAAATGGTTGAAAAAGAAGGAAAAGGGATTGTTCTGTACATGAACCAGGAGGGCAGAGGTATTGGATTGATGAATAAACTGCGCGCATATAAACTTCAGGAAGAGGGTATGGATACTGTGGAAGCCAACCTGCACCTGGGCTTTGGCATGGATGAGCGTGATTACGGGGTAGGAGCCCAAATACTGCGCTATCTTGGCGCTACCAGGCTAAGGCTAATGAGCAATAACCCTAAAAAACGTGCAGGCCTTAAAGGTTATGGTATTGAGATTGTAGATATAGTACCTATTGAAATTAAACCCAATGCCCACAACGAAAAATACCTGAAAACTAAAAGGGACAAACTTGGGCACGAAATATTAAAATAAATAATTACCGATAAGCTAAAATAAAAGCGGTAAATGTGGATTGCGACGACAATAAAACACATTTACTGCTTTTATTTCAAGGCGTTTATACCAATTCAATTACCATAGCACTGGCGCCGCCACCCCCGTTGCAAATACCTGCCGCACCAACTTTTGCGTTGTTTTGTTTGAGTATATTAATAAGAGTAACCACAATTCTTGCGCCGCTGCAGCCCAGCGGGTGGCCTAATGAAACTGCTCCCCCGTTTGCATTAACCTTCGCAGGGTCAAGACCCATTTTTTGTATATTTACAATGCCTACAACACTAAAGGCTTCATTTAGTTCCACGTACTCAATATCGCTCATTTGCATCCCTGCTTTGGCTACAGCTTTGGGCACCGCAAGAGATGGCGTGGTAGTAAACCATTCCGGCGCCTGCTCGGCATCTGCATAACTGCGTATTATGGCAAAAGGTTTTATATTTAATGCATCAGCCTTTTCTTTACTCATCAGTACCATTGCGGCAGCACCATCGTTCATTGTACTGGCATTAGCTGCGGTTACGGTGCCATCCTTTTGAAATGCAGGCGCTAAAGAAGGAATTTTATCAAATTTTACATTGTAAGGCTCTTCGTCTTTTGCAACCAGCAGGGGCGGCCCTTTGCGCTGTGGCACCTCAACAGGTACTACTTCAGCATTAAATCTGCCCTCTTCCCATGCCGCCTGGCTGCGTTTATAACTCTGTATCGCAAAAGCATCCTGTTCCTCCCTGCTTATGTGGCACTCCCTGGCACATAGCTCAGCCGCGTTACCCATGGCATAGTTATTATAACAATCTGTAAGCCCGTCTTTCGCAAGCCCGTCTATCATTATAACATTTCCGTATTTGTTACCCCAGCGCATGTTTGGTGCATAATAAGGCACACTGCTCATGTTTTCCATTCCGCCAGCCACCACAATATCTGCATCGCCCAGTAAAATACTTTGTGCCCCCTGTGCAACTGCCTTCATGCCGCTGGCGCACACTTTGTTTACAGTTGTGCAAATAACGCTGTCAGGCAAACCGGCATATTTTGCTGCCTGCCTGGCCGGTGCCTGGCCAAGATTGGCCTGTAATACACACCCCATTAACACCTCCTGCACCTGTGCTGCCTGTAACCCGGCTCTTTCAACAGCAGCTTTTATAGCCGCTGCCCCTAGTTGCGTGGCAGAAACATCTTTTAGACCGCCGCCAAACATACCCATTGGTGTACGCACTGCCGATACTATACAAACTGTCCTGTCCATATTACTGCATTAATTTATTCAAAGATAACACTTGTTAGCATTACGCTTTTGCCAATAAAAAAGCGTGTCCTCAAAACACGCTTTTTACTACTTTATTAATTGTGAATATCTACAGTTTTTTACCTGCCATCGTCATTTTCATATCCATCTTCATTGGTACTTCCTGCCCCTGCATCTTCATTTTCATATCAATCGTCATATTATCATCCCCGGAAACAGGCATGCCCGACGTTTTGTTAAAGGTGTTTAAACCCTTCATGTCCCCGGTCATTGATATGTCCATACCAGGCATAATTGAAGATAACCCGTCTGCTGTAATTTTTGAGGCCACAGCAACTTTTATACTATCCCCTTCAACAGACTGCAGGGTGTAAGTATTTTCAAGCTTCATGGGCATGCCATTACTAATCATATTCATGGTCTTTGTCCATGTATCACCGGGCTTAACAGCTTTACCCGGGTACATGGCAAAAGACTGCTGCATGTTTTGCTTAAAGCTTTCTTCGTTAAATGTCTTTTCCAGGCTTTGCGCTGCTATAGCAGTATCTTCAGCCGGCATGCGGGCTAATATTTTACTGGTTATGTCTTTTATGCCCGTAATCTCGCCAATTTGTCCATCACCATTCATTGTAAAAACAAACTGCCCGCCTTTAAGTGCACCAAGAATTTTGCCAACCTTCTCCATTGGCGAACCATCGCCGGTAGAGTCGTTCTCAGGCTCGTCTGTATCAAAATCCATGTTCATTCCATTGGCATTCATGTGCATAGCAAACCTGCTAATGGTAGTGCTTAACCTTTTCCAGCCAGCGCTGTCGTCCAGCACTTCAAACTGGTACCCCATAGCTATTTTGCTGTTTACCTTCATATTCTGCCCCATTACCGCCTGGTTCATATTCATGTCCATGGTAATGCCATAAGTAAATTTGGTGCCTTTGGCAACATTAAATTTAAAATCAACTGCTTCTCCAAAGCTACCGCCTTTACAGCCTGCCAGCGCAGCAAGGGCAAGAGTTGTTATTGCAACAAGGATTTTGATTTTCATAATTTTTTTTGCAATGATAACGGTAATAATTCGTACCTCACGTACCACCGTAAGGGTATTTATTTTTTATTTGCAGGCAGCCAATGCAGGATTTCATCGGAGAATTCTTGTGTTTGCACTGCGGCGCCATGATTACCGGGCACTGTTTTAAAAACAGGTTTTTTAAATAAAGCTGCAAGGTCCTGCGCTTTCCCATTGTCTTCATCTTTATCACCGCAGATCACCAACACCTTTATTTTTACCTTTTGCAGGTCTTTTATGGGTGTTGAGGGCTGTTCCTTTTGCATACAGGCAAGCAATTGCATGTCCATACCGGCAGCCGTAACATTTTTTACTGTTGCCTCAAGTTCCGGTACATTCTCGCCGCTAAAAGCGCGGTAAAACATAATTCGCCGGGGCCAGTTGGGGTTGGTAAAATCGGTGCCCATGCCGCCCATCACCGCCTGCTGTAATCTTTTATCAAGCACCATTAGGCGTGCAGTAATAATAGACCCGCGGGAATAACCTACCGCCGTGTATTTCTTAATGTGCAACTCCGAAACAATGCCCATTATATCTTTTGCCTCGGCATCATCAGCGTATAAATCGCAGTCGTGAGGTTTGTCACTTTTGCCGTTACCCCGTAAATCCATTGTAATTACTTTATAGCCTGCCTTTAGCAAATCATAATACAGTTTACCGCGTTTCCAGCTCTCACCATTAACAATAAAACCGTGTACCAGCACTACAGGATACCCGTTGCCTTTTACCTCGTAATAAATTTTAATCCCGTCTGGAGCGGTGTAATAGAAGGCGGTATCGGCAGCATTGCGGGAAGAACCGGCCTGAGATAGGCATGGGTATGTGTACCCAATAACCGCAAACAGCAACAATAATTTTATTTTCATAATAATAATTTGTGATTAACCAAATTAATATAGACTAATCTGCCTGTTCATCATCATTATGCATTAATTCTTGCATGGCGCGTTGGTCCATTAAAGTTATGCCAAACAAAAGCCTCAATATCAAGCACGCCGCGGGCATCGTCGTCCACCGGCTGCGCCGGTATGTTTCCAGGTTTTCTTCTATATAAAGTGATTGAAAAAATGATAAAAGATACTGGCACAACCATAAAAATGGTGGAAATAATATTGTCAACCGGGTGACCGGCATAATATTTCGCATTTTCACCAAAAAAATGATTAAATGTATAATATATCATGTCTGCCAGCCATAAAATACTACTGACGAGCAAAATCAGCGCTGCAGTTTTAAGCTTCATTTATGGAAGGTTTGGGTAAAACACAAAACAATACCGGCCATTTGCTAATATATGGCAACCCTTTAACAATTGATTATTTAATTATACAGTGTTATGTTACCTGGTAGCTTATTGCAATATTCGCCCTAAAAATCTGCCACTCCAGCCGCAGTTATACTGTACATTTGTATTTACTTTTTACTGTGATATCGCCGCAAACCATACAGCAGATAACCAGCCGTATTGATATTATTGATGTGGTGGGTGAGTTTATTAGGCTAAAAAAGCGCGGGGCCAATTATTTGGGCCTATGCCCTTTTCATGGCGAAAAAACACCCTCGTTCACCGTATCGCCTGCAAAAGAAATTTACAAATGTTTTGGTTGCGGCCGTAGCGGCAATACCATCACTTTTTTGATGGAGCATGAAAAATACAGCTATGTTGAAGCTATGCGCTGGCTGGCCGCACGGTACAATATAGAAATTGAAGAGACGGAAGTAAGCGATGAAGCAAAACTTGTACAGCAAACCGCAGAAAGCCTGCATATAATAAATGGTTTCGCCCAAAAGTTTTTTGCAGAGCATCTTTTTGAAACACCCGGTGGAACGGATATTGCCCTTAGTTATCTATATGAACGTGGTTTTAACAACAGCATCATTCAAAAATTTCAGCTGGGGTACAACCCGGCACAGGGTAACATGTTTGCCAGGGCCGCCATTCAGCAACAGTATAATGCTGAATTGCTATTAAAAACAGGCCTGGTAGTACAGCGCAATAACGAGCTTACAGATAACTACCGCGGTCGTATTATTTTTCCCATCCATAACAATACCGGCAAAATAATTGGCTTTGGCGCAAGGGTTATTGGCAAGGCGGACAAGGTGCCAAAATACATAAATACGCCCGAAAACGAGATTTATGTAAAAAGCAAAATTCTGTATGGCGCTTATTTTGCACGGCAGGCTATTGACAGGCATGACGAATGTTTATTGGTAGAAGGTTATACGGATGTAATAAGCCTTCACCAGGCGGGTATTGAAAACGTTGTGGCGAGCGGAGGTACATCGCTAACTGTTGACCAGTTAAGACTTATAAAGAAATACACCAGCAACCTTACCATTATTTATGACGGTGACAGTGCAGGTGTAAAAGCTGCACTGCGCGGGTTAGACATGGCTTTGGAAGAAAGCCTTAATGTAAGGCTGGTACTGATACCTGATAATGAAGACCCTGACAGCTACGTACATAAGTTAGGTACAACTGCATTTAAAGAATTTGTTGAGGCGAATAAAAAAGACTTTGTTCTTTTTCAGCTTGACGTGATGCTGAAAGAGGCTGGCAATGACATTACCAAAAAGAACGATGTTGTTAACCACATTGCAGACACACTAAGTAAAATAAACAGGGCCGAAGACTTTACAAAGCAGCAGGAGTATATACGGCAATGTGCCGCAATTTTGAAAATTGATGAAGCGGGACTTATTACCCTGGTTAATAAGTATAAAAGAGACCGTGTAGCAAAAGAAGAACGAAACAGGGATGCAACTGGCGCAAACACACCTTTTACAACGCAGCAAAGCGATAAAGCTTTTGAAGAAGATACCGTTTTATTAAACGGCGATGACCTGCAGGAAAAAAACATTTTACGCATATTGCTGGATTACGGGCTTAACCCATGGGATGAGCAAACCACTATTGCCCAATATGTTTTTAGTGAGTTGGAACAGTTTGATTTTAATAATGCAGAATATGAATTTTTGTTTAACGAATACAGGCGGCAATACGAAGCCGGCCTTGAACCAACTGTTAAAACACTTTTGTACAGTGAAGACAAGCGAATAAGAGATTTAGCAATAGCAGCCACCACCATGTTTGCCTTTGAACTTAGTGCACGCTGGGACGAGAAACTAGAGAACATGAACATTAACAACCAGGACAATAGCCTGCGGGATGTAGCCCTGAGCATTAGCTTTTTCAAGCTAAAAAAAATAAAAGGTATGTTTGAGCAAAACCAGCGTGATATGGAGCGTTCAAAAGACCTACAGGAACAATACCGGCTGGTAGAAGTACATAAACACCTTAAAGGCATTGAAATAGAACTAACCAAACAATTAGGCAGTGTTATTATAAAGTAGCTGTTCCTTTGGCAATTTTAGTACACCTTTAATTCAAACCCGTCACCTCCCCCACCATTTTGCCCGCTTCGGCTTTAATCCATGCATCGGTTCACTAATCCTTCACTATAATTAATTATTTTTAGGCCAATACATTAAACATCATTCCATGCAACACAGGGCCAAATCCATCCGCCCGTTTATAGGCGCTGAAAATTTTGAGCTATCTCGCAGCTTTTACCGCGACCTTGGCTTTGAAGAAAAAGTATTGTCAAAAGATATGTCGCTGTTTGTATCTGGCGGGTTGGGTTTTTACCTGCAAAATGGTTACATTAAAGACTGGGTGGATAATACCATGGTATTTATGGAGGTGGAAGATGTACACCGCTTTTGGGAAGAACTGTCAGCGCTTAATTTACCCGCCAAATATAAAGGCGTGCGCGTTACACCCATACGTTATGACCATTGGGGCAGCGAATGTTTTTTGCATGATCCAAGTGGTATTTTATGGCATTTTGGGGAATTTAACAGGTAAAGCTGACGGCTTTTTGCATTACACAAACTTACGCTATGAAAAAAAAGCTACTTCTAATTTCATGCAGCAGCAGTTCCATCTCAGTTGTTATTACTGTAGCTATCAACCTTGTCATCGCCAACCGGTATTTAACCGCGGATAACAAAACCAGAGCATTGTTTGGTATTGTAGAGACAGGTTTTTTGTATAAATATTACTTTGTTATATTAGCGCTTACCGGGCTTATTTCCAGCCTGTTTATTTTTAATACCGGCCGCGCTGCAAAAATTGCCACACTTTTTAGCCTTTTGAGCATCTTACTAATATTTACGGGGGTATGGCGTTGGTTTGTATAACACACTTATCTTTAAAGCAAATAATATTTGCCACCATTAATCCTGCTTAAATATGCAAAGCTTCAGGTTACCGCTTACCGCCTTTTTGGTTATTGCAATATCATGCTTTAATGCCTGCACGCGATATAATGAACATAACAGCCTTACCGACCAGGAAAAAAAAGATGGCTGGGTATTACTGTTTGATGGTAAAAGCACCGGCAACTGGCACTTGTATAACAAAGGAAAGAAGCCATCTAACTGGGTGGCTGCAGACAGCGAACTCGTTTGCAACCCGCACCTGGTGGCAACAGCGCATGACGACCTTACCAGTGATAAAGCCTATACCAATTTTGACC
Source organism: Chitinophagaceae bacterium (assembly GCA_035547455.1). Classification (GTDB taxonomy): domain Bacteria; phylum Bacteroidota; class Bacteroidia; order Chitinophagales; family Chitinophagaceae; genus JABDFW01. Next base: position 1,912 of record DASZUX010000313.1, on the reverse strand, counting down.
TGCGCTTTGAATGGAAAATAAGCAAAGGCGGCAACAGCGGTGTGTTTATAAATGTGCAGGAAGATACTACTTACGGCACGCCCTGGGTTACAGGCCCTGAATACCAGTTACTTGATAATGATAACAGTACCGACCATAATCACAACGACACCCTGCGGCAAGCCGGCTGCCTGTATGGTCTTGCGGCATTAAAAAACCATGCAGCTCCAAAGCCTTACGGTAAATGGAATGAAGCAAGAATACTGCAGCAAAATGGCAAAGTTACATTTTGGCTGAACGGTGTTTTGAGTGCGGAAGAAGATATGACCGGCGACCGCTGGAAGCAACTGGTAGCTGGCAGCGGGCTGGGCAAATTCCAGGATTTTGGCAAATTTACAAGCGGCAGAATTGCATTGCAGGACTGGAATATGGGTGTATCGTTCAGGAATATTAAGATTAAGGAATTGTAGCTGTTTTTACAGGGCTTACAGTTAAAGTTTTGTGGTAAAAATGCCGGATAAAGCAATTAACAACGTTTGTAACCACTTAACTACATTCCAATTTTTTGCAGTAGGTTTACAACCATGAACATTGTTATAACAGGGGCGGGCAAGGGCATTGGCTATGAAACAGCAATGGCATTGGCTGCAGATAAAAACAATACGGTAATTGCCATATCAAGAAGCGCGGAAGGGCTGGCCAAGCTGCACCAACAGGCTGCAGAAAAAAACCTGGATATTATTATACATGCAGCCAATTTAAACCTACTGGACGATGAAGCTTTGCAAAGCATGTTCGCCTCTTACCCGGTTATAGATGTGCTTATAAATAACGCAGGCATTTTATTAAATAAATCTTTTACTGAGACCACCACGGATGACTGGCGAAGCGTATTTGAGACGAATGTTTTCAGCCAGCTAACGCTTATAAAGTTTTTAATACCGCAACTAAGCAAAAGCAAAACAGCCCATATTGTAAATATTGGCAGTATGGGTGGATACCAGGGCAGCAGCAAATTTCCCGGCCTTAGCGCTTACAGCGCCAGCAAAGCCGCATTAGCCAATATAACAGAATGCCTTGCAGAAGAGTTGAAACCACTGGGCATAAAAGCAAACTGCCTTGCGCTGGGTGCCGTTAATACAGAAATGCTTGCTTCGGCTTTCCCCGGTTTTGAAGCCCCGGTTAACAGTAAGGATATGGCAGCCTTTATTGCAGGTTTTGCAATAAACTCTCACAAACTTTTTAACGGAAAAGTATTGCCGGTAGCAGTTTCAACGCCTTAATCGTACTTTCTTTTTCGTGGTTTGCTTTCTCTTGAGCCATCATCTTCCAGTTCAGATAACAAACCTTCCGGTGTGGGGTTCCTGGTAATGGCTTTAGCCATCTGCCATAACACTATAGCCAGCACGATGGAAGCGATGAGCTCCCGCCAGGTTAGCCAATAACCCCAAACGGCATCTACTGCTGCAACCTCGGGGCGTGTGGTGCTGTAACGTATGGTGCAGGTATCGCCATCATAATAATCGCGGAAAAGATAGCGGGCATCAAGCTTTAAGCTTTTATCGCCAACCTTATAATTGGCAAATGGTATGCTGGCACCCGTGGTATCTTTTGCATAGTGAATAATGGCTGCTGCCGTATCACTGTCAAAAATATCAGGCGTACGGGTAAATAGAATGTATAAAGCAAATATTACAAGATAAATAATAACAACTGTTTTGTTCATAAGTACCAGGCAGGTTTGCTAACAACTTAATTAAAACACCAAATGTATTGAACAAAACTGTTCGTATAACCCCATTTTATTTTGTATTAAAAAAGGCCATGCCTCAGCATAGCCTTTTTGGAACAAGCTGAAAAGTTGTGGGATAATCTAAAAAGTGATTTTTTTGCGGTTGAAAAAAGAAACACAGATTGGATAATAATTACCGTC
>DASZUX010000312.1:0-4313 GCA_035547455.1 Chitinophagaceae bacterium | reverse complement strand
GTGTGGCTGGCGAATGGGGAAGCTTACATAAGGGCTACAGCCTATTATTGTTTATTTTAAATTTGTGTCAAAGGCAGTTAATAATATATAGTTTGATGCAAAAACTTACCCAAACGCGTTTATATGCTTTAGTTATTGGCCTGCTGTTTTTTGTTACCAGGGTGGGAGGACAAACATTTACATCACAGGTGATAAACCTGCCGGGATCATTTAACCGGGATTTACTGAATGCCACCAGGGATAGTGATGGGTTTATATGGTTTACTAATAATGAAGGTCTGTGGAGATTTGATGGCACCGATGTTAAGTTATTTAATTACAGAAAGCTAAAGCTGCAACAGAATGCCGCTGCCACAAATTTGTATTGTTACAGGCAGTTTATTTTTTTTAATGCCGGAGCCGTAATGCGGGTATATAACAGGGTTACCGGTCAGTGCAACGTGTACGACCTGGGCGATAGCCCGTTTAATATAGATACAACCAACCCCGCAAAACTGTTTTGTATTACCAATAACGGCCAGGCATGGAAATTTTCAGCCGATTACGGGCTGCAAAAAGCCTTTAATGTAGCTATGTTTGACGGGTGGCAAAAAGGCATGATGGTGCAGCACACGCTTGTTGACAGTAACGGTACGGTGTATGTATGCGTGCGCGACAGGGTGGGTATTTTGCAGGGTAAAAGTATAATGTGGGGGCCGGCGCTTAAAGTAGCTCCGGGCAAAACAAAATACCCCTTCATAACCGTGTATTCGGCTGCGCTTACCTCTCAATACCTTGGTGTTCAATATTACAATGGGCAGGTAATTATTTATGATAAGCATACCCTGCAGCCGTTGTATAATAATTTTGGCAATGCTGTAGCTTATTGTTTTACCATTAATAACAGCTTGGTATTTATTCCGCATGACAGCATAAGCGCAGCGGGATTACCTAAATCGCCATTGTTCACACTAACCAGGTGCCTTTCGCCTGATTTCCTTGGAGTAAAATCACTGGTTTACACGGCCGCAAATAATAATGTACTTGCAGCCACCGGGGCCGGGCTTATACAATTAACGCCCCAATACGGCCAAAACAATACTCTAACCGATAATTCAAAAATTCTGTCTTTCTTTCACAATAAAAGTGTACGCAGTGTATGCCGCATTAACAAGGTGTTGTATGTGGGTACCTACAACGGCTTTTTTGCCTGTACGCCCGACTCAATACATAAAATAACCACGCTTGATATTTACACTATAAAACCGTTAAATGATTCCATGCTGATTTGCAGTATAGAGGGCGGTGTTGGAATAGGCTTTTATAACATAAATACTAAACAATTTACCCTGATAAGTAAGCAGGAACCGGTAAATACTATTTATGTGTACGCCCTTTATAAATATGGTAAAGAATGGCTGGCCGGGGCGGGCAACCAGCTTAAGCTGTTACAAGAGCAAAACGGAAAATGGGTGTTACGGAACTTATTATTTGACAGCGTATTAGGCATAGTGCGCGATATAAAGCGTATTAATAACACCACTTACATTGCGTGCCAGTCGGGTGTATTTATACTCAATCCCGGTAATAAACTAAAAAAAATATATCCTGAGCAGGGTGCATTGCGGGTTTATACAATGTTGGACGAAGGTGATGGGATATGGCTGGGCACACACGGCGAGGGGTTGGTAAAAATTGATTATAAAGGCAATGTGTTGCAGCAAATGGGCTTTAACGAGGGGCTTGCCAATAACTTTGTTTACTCGCTGGTTAAAATGCAAAACCTGGTAGTGGCTGGCACAGGCAGCGGGGTAAGCGTTTTTAATAATAACGGCAATGTAATGCAACCACTGCCAGTGGTGCGCAATGACAGGTTATATGGCGTTACTGATGGCGAATGCAACCACTCCGCTTTCTTTTATGATTCAGTAACACAACAGGTTATTTTAGGGGGCGTAAACGGCCTTGTTTTTGTTAACTACAGCAACTACAGCAATAATAGTTCAAACCAAAACAAGCTGATTTTATCTTATTTGAAAACGGGCAGCTACGAAACCAATTCGGCCGAAGCAAACCTGTTTGCCTCGCAGGAAAGCAAAATAATTTTGCAACCGGAAGACAAAAATATTACCTTAAAATTTGCAGCCCCCAATATCACCGGGCCAACAGATGGCCTTTTCAGGATTAGCGGCTTTGATAATGAATGGCAAAGAATAAGCACCGGCCAGGAAGTAAACCTGTATGCCCTGCCTCCGGGTACTTATTTACTGCAGGCACGGCTGCCTACTGCTGTAAACGAAAGTGAATGGTTTAGCAAAACTATTGTTGTTACCCCCACCTTTTACCAAACTATATGGTTTAAACTATTGGTGGGTGCTGGCTGCCTCAGCATCATTTACCTTATCTGGCACTCAAAAGTGAAAAAGATTGAACGCGAACTGCAACTTCGCGCTATGATAGCCAGCGACCTGCACGACGATATCGGCTCAACGCTTAACAGTATTTCTGTTTACACAGAGGTGGCCACTCAACAGTTACAGCGTGATGCAATAAGAACAAAAAGCCTGCTGGATAATATGGGGGTGGCATCCCGGGGAATGATTGACAGGATGAATGATATTGTGTGGGCAATAAACCCAAAGAACGACGATTTTGAGAACGTGTTGGAAAGAATGAGATTTTTTGCGGGCGAATTGTTAAGTGGCAAAAACATGTTGCTTGAATTTGAGGTGGATGAAAAAGTAATAAAAGCAAGGTTTAGCATGCAGGAGCGCAAAAACATATACCTTATTTACAAGGAGGCTGTCAACAACGCGTACAAATATTCAGGTGGCACCACCGTGCGTGTACAAATACAAAAAGAAGGGTACAATTTTACCATGGCAATTGAAGATAACGGGGATGGCTTTAAAAGTGATGGTAAAAATGGCGGGGGAAATGGGCTGGCAAATATGAAAAACCGGGCTAAGGAGATTGGTGGCAGGCTTAACATTACCAGCAGTGCTGAAACAGGCACCACCGTGCAATTAATTTTAAGAAAGCTATAATATTTATTTAACTACCCAAACGGGTAGTGGCAGGTAAAATAAATAACTTGACTTTTAACCTGATGGAAAAAGAGATAAGGGTTGCATTATTTGAGGATAATTATATGCTGCGCGATGGCTATTACCAGCTCATCAACGGTTCACCGGGTTTAACATGCGTGGGCGCTTTTGATAACGCAGGCGATATTATATTCAAAATATCCAGTTGCAGGCCAGATGTAATATTAATGGATATAGACATGCCCGTTATAAATGGCATACAGGCTACAAGGTTGGTGAAAGAGCATTTTCCCGAAATTTCGATAGTAATACAAACGGTATTTGAAGATGAAGATAAAATATTTGAGTCTATACATTCAGGCGCTAATGGCTACATCTTAAAAAAATCTCCCCCGTTAAAAATTCTTGAAGCCATCAGCGAAGCCTACCAGGGCGGTGCTCCCATTACACCCAGTATCGCCAGCAAAACGCTTAAACTCTTCAGGCAAACGACTGCTAACAACCAATTAAAATCTTCAACACAGCTAAATGACCGGCAAAGGGAAATACTTCAATTAATTGTAAGCGGGTTAAGTTACAAGCTAATAGGCGACAGCCTTTCAATATCAGTTGAAACGGTAAAATACCACGTAAAAAACATTTACAGCATTCTGCATGTGCACTCGCGGGCAGAGCTAATGGCGAGAAGATAACCACGCTTTTACCAGGCCTTTTGCGGCGCCAAAACTACCCTTTCGGGTAGTGGCTGTTTTAAGTGTATGCATAACCTTTACAGGGTTGCCCTTCTGTAATAATAGTTAGCGCCAAAACTTTGTTATGCAAACATTTTTACTGCGAGTTATTAAAGTTGTTTTTACCGTATCCGCATTTATGCTTCCTGCTGCTGCCCTGGCTCAACCAGGCGTACCAATCGTAAGCGGTAATTTGTCAATATGCAGCGGGTCTTCCGCTACACTCACGGCAAGCGGCGATGCGGGTGCAACATTTGCATGGTACAGCGATGCCGCGGGCGTTAACCTTATAGCTGCTACAGCCACTTATGTAACCCCGGTATTAACATCTAACGCTACATATTACGTTCAGCAAATAGTTAATAATACCGGCAGTGCCATTTACCAGGTGGTGGTAACCGTAAACAGCAACCCCTCTGTTAGCGCAGGCAATAATATTATAACATGCCCCGGCACCGGCGTAACGCTTACAGCTTCCGGCGCGGATACCTATAGCTGGCAACCGGGCAACTTATCAGGGGCATCAGTTTCGGTAACGCCCGGCAGCACTACTACC
>DASZUX010000311.1:0-17101 GCA_035547455.1 Chitinophagaceae bacterium | reverse complement strand
CAAATTCAGCGCCCGCTTTGGCTGGAACTGGAAGAACAACGCATTGTGGTTATACGGTTATATTTATAACAACGGGGTTATGCATTACAAAACCCTGGGCAACATACCCATTGGCAAGCCTGCCGACTGTACCATAATAGTTGACAGTAACCGGTACAAGTTTGTATTAAATGGCAAAACCACTGTTATGCCGCGCGCCAGTACTACCCCCGCTGCTATTGGGTATAAGCTGTTTCCCTATTTTGGCGGTACAGAAGCAGCACCGCATAAAATTACCATCGCGATAAAAGAACTGCAACCCGCATAAGCTATAAGGCTCCGTAAATATTATCTAATCATAAAAACGCAACATATATCTGCGCTTTTATGGTGTGGGGCATTATTTTACCCAGGTGTCAAGATACTCCAGCGTACGCTTTACCTGCGGCACAGCAGTTACGGCTTCATCTTCAATATAATATTTCTGCACACCCGTAAGCATAGCCGTTTTTAGCACCTGTTTAAAATCAATCACGCCGCAAGGCAGGGCCACGCTTGATTCATCAGGTGCGTTGCCGGTATATATGCCGGTAGGCTGACCGGCTTTCATTTGTTTTATATGCAATGCCAAAAAACGGCTCTTGTATTTATTCATCAGCAATACAGGGCCGGCGCCGCCATGGTAAGCCCAAAACACATCCAGTTCAAAGTCTGCTATGCCTTTTTTCATGCCACCGGCAAGATAGGCAAACAAGGTACTGTCGCCATAAGGTGCAAACTCGTAGCCATGTGCATGGTAAAAAAAGTGGATGCCTGCTTTTTTAAGCGCTTCGCCCGCCTTGTTAAATACTGCTATTGCATTATCGGCATCATTCACTGTAAAACTGCCTCCATGGGGTATCCAGCCGCAGCCTACGTAATGCACACCCATAAATTTTGCTTTGTCAATAATAGTGGCGATGCTGTCCCGCAGCAGGGCATAATCAAACAGCATGCTGGTCATGGTGAGGTTATTGCCTGCCAGCAGTTTTTTAAATGCAGCAGGCGTTAGCCCATAGCTGCCGCCGCCTTCTACCTCTTTAATACCCATTTGGTGTATTAAAGCCAGGGTGCCTGGCAAGTCTTTACCCAGCTCTCTCCTGAAACTGTATAACTCAAGGCCAATTTTACCGGGAATGATATTACTGAATGAAGGGGCAGCTTTGCCGGTACCATTGTTCAGCCAAATATCTATGCGGGGTGTTTTCCAGTTATAGGGTTTGCTTAGAATATCCATGTCGCCGTCGCCGTCAAGGTCTGCTACTCTTGCCTCGTGAAACTCGTACCCTTTTTGAAAAACGGTTTTTTCAAAGTGGCCTTTGCCATCGCCATAAAAAATAAAAGCTTCGGCATTGGGGTTATCGGCCACTTCTTTTGTCTCGCTCCATTTGGCCATTTCAGCCACAAATATGTCAAGGTTGCCGTCAGCATTTATATCGGCTACCTGCAGGCTGTGGCCGTGTATTAAATTCCGTCCCGCCAGGTCGTGTCCTGTCCAGTCTCCTTCCTTTTCAGGGTTGCCGGTACATTCGTACCACCTGGCCGGCCCCTGCCCGTCGCCGGGGCTTACCACTATCTGCAGAATTTTGCCGGGTTTAAACTTACCCGCTGCTACACGACCGGCAGCTTCAGCATAATGAATGGCCCTAAAGCTGCCGCCGGCAGCATCGTATTTAAACCAGCAGTTGCCCGCAATAATATCCTCGTAGCCATCACCATCCACATCCCCTTTTGTCATTCCTTCTACATAAGAGCCATGCTTTTCATCTGAGGCGTCTGCCTGGAAAATGCTTTTGTATGCCCAGGGAGATTGCCCGGGGTTTGCCGGAATATCCGCTATGTATAACCGTTTATCTGTCTGGTTCCAAAAAGCAAGCTGTGCGGTACTGTCATGTTTAAAATGGCCGATGACCTGGTCGTGGTGCTGGGTGCTGCCTTCGTTCTTTATTAAATGCCGCGTCCAGCCGGCGTTTATATTCGGATAAGGGTTTTCCCACCACCATACCTGGTTATTCTGCCAATCGCCGCCAAATACAAGGTCAAGGTCGCCATCCCCATCAATATCCCAGGCTACACCGCCCGCTTCTACCGTAAACATGCTGTCCTCAATAACGTGCCTTATCCAACCGGTGCTGGTTCGCTGGTACCAAATTGCCGCGGGCGCTTTTTTGCGGCAGGTAAGCACAAAATCCTCCAGGCCGTCGTTGTTTAAATCTGCTACCAGTGCGCCGGTTTGTTCAACGCTTTGCCATGGCATTGGTATTGAGCCATCTTCGGTGGAAAGATGCTTCCACATAGTTTGGGCATCTGTACGAAGAGCAAAGGCCAGGCTTATGAGAAGAATTGCAAGTTTCGTTAGCCGGGGCATGATATAAGTTTTACAGTGATGTGTTGTAAAAATATTATATCCCCGCCATACCTGCTGCACACGCCGGTAATTATGCCGGCTGGGCTGGCAGGGTTATTAAAAAAAGAGGTACTAAATTTTTACAATGCCGTTTCGTATAGCATACATTACCAGGCCTACACGGCTAAGGGTTTCTAATTTTTCAAATAAATTGCTGCGCAAGGCCTCAACTGCACGGGGTGTAATGTGCATGGCGCCGGCAATTTCTTTGTAGCTTTTTTCAGTGCAGCACAACTTTAAAAACTCCGTTTCTTTTTCGCTTAATGCTATACCGGTTTTGTCATCTGCGGCCTGGCTGGCTATATGTACAAGCCTGCCGCTTACAAGTTCGTTAAAAAAGAAGCCCTTTTCGTTAATATCGCGTAAGGCGTTTCGTAATACATCGGGTTTGCTGTCTTTAAGTATATAACCGCGGGCGCCATATTTAAGCATTCGTATAATAGATGCGTCATTATCCATCATACTCAATACCAGCACTTTAATGCCGGGCTCGTTTTCTTTTATCCACGCAGCGGTTTCAAAACCGTCCATTTCCGGCATGGTAATGTCAAGTAAAACTATGCCGGGTTTATCGTGTTTTTTTAGCTGCTCAATAAAGTGCCTTCCGTTGTCTGCCTCAAACACAACCTCGTATCCTTCTGAATTATTAATTACAGACGCCAGCCCGTTTCTTAAAAGGGCATGATCATCAACAAGGGCAACTTTTGTCATAAAGGTTGATTATAGCTGTTCTTAATCGCAATTTCCACGCTTGTTCCGTTGCCGGGGGATGATGTGATGGCGCATCCGGCGTTAATCAATTTACAACGCTGGCGAATGCTCTTAAGCCCTATGCCCGTTTTAGCATTGTCAAGGCTTTCGGGATTAAACCCGGTACCGTTGTCTTTAATTTTTATCTGCAACCCTTCCTCCTGTTTGGCAACATCAACCGTTATCTCTGTGGCTTTTGCGTGTTTTATTATGTTGTTCATCACTTCCTGCATCATCCTGAAAGTGATGATTGTTTTTTCAGGGCTCAGCGGTATGTCCTCATCATCGCAAAAAAACGTTGTTTTTATTTGTGATGATGCTTTTTCAATCATTGCAAGCTCCTGCCTTATGGCTTCGCAAATGCCTATGTCAGTAATTTTTTCACTGTTAAGGCTTTTGCTCAGGTCGCGCAGATCGCTTATGGCTTTACCCAGCAGTTCCTCGGTAAGTGCTATCTTTTCAGCGTTTTCGCCGGCGGGTATGGTATTAAGGTTTAGTTTGGCCAGGCTAAGTACCTGGCCAATATTATCGTGTATTTCCTGGCTTATGTTTTTAAAGGTTTGCTCCTGTATCTCTAATTGCGATTGCAGCAGGGTTTGTTCATATTGCACCGTAAGGCCAACCACTTCTTTCTGGTGTAATATCCTGCGCCGGTGCAGTTGAATGATAAACAAATAAAAAAATATCACAAAAAACAGTATTACTACTATCCCTACAATAAGAAAGGTAAATGTGTAGCTTGCCGCTTCCTGTGGCATAGTAAACCGGTTGATATTAGCACGAATTTAATAATTATTGCGGCAGATAATACAAACCACAGCCTGTTAGCTTCGTTAGGCATGTGTATATAAGTAAAATATTTATAGCTTAACAATACCAGTACGCTGGCAGCATTATAAATAAGAAAACCGCTTACTATCCAGAATGAGGGCAGCCGTTGAAAGTATAATATATCATCGGTTTTTGATAAAGCAAGCAGGTAATACATGCTTAAAAAAAGGATGATGAGGCTGGTAACCCCGGCGGAATTACTGTTGAATACCGACCAGTCTTCCCACAGCGCTACATTAACAAAGAAAAATGCAGTATATATAATACCGACACCCCAAAAGAGCATTTTAAAATTTGCCGGCGCTATTTTCTTAAGCAGGTAATACGATACCATCCAAAGTTCAACAAGGCTGTTTATATGATACAGCGGCGCATTATGAATACCGTATTCCGCCATTATATCAGTAATGGAAAACAGCACAATATTAAAAATACAGTACACCAAAATAAGCCATTCCTTTTTTTGAATACTTTTCCATGCGCTCAAATATACCACCAGTGTTATGGCAGGCATATACAAATCTCCCAGTAAAAAGGCTTTAATCATTATTACTACTAACTGTTAAGAATATTTTGACCGCTGCAGAAGTTGGGACAGGGATAAGTGCCGCCGGTAGTGCTGCCGCCGCCGCCACTATCTGTACTGGTTGCGGTAGCAGAAAATGCCATAACCTTAACGGCTGAATCTGTTGATGATGCCTTAGCCGCAGGAGCTGCCGGGGGCACGCCGTAATCGTTATATTGCTCACCCTCTTTTTCAACGGGTATAACATGTATGGTGGGTACCATGTGGCCGTCAATCATTTCGGCGCCTAAGTAAATACGTACACCGTCTAACTCTGTTCCATCGCTTTTTAAGTCCATCAATCTTTTAAACTCTTCTTTTTTAAGCAGGTAGCAGTAGTGCGCTTTTGCTTTTGCAGCAGGGGGCAGTTTGTGTACATAGTCCCTGAAAGCGTGTACTTCGGCCCTGATGAGGTTCCAGTTGTCTGACATTGCAAATAGTTTTTACGGGGTTAAATAATGTTATAAGTGATTATGGGTACAAAATAAGCAATATGTTTCAATAGCATTTATGTGAAAAATCACAGGTGTGCGGGTGAATGTTCACAAGCAGTGCGGTGCAGGGCATATCTCCTGCATTTAACATAAAACACCGCTTAATACTGGTTATTACAGCTACTTTTGCAGCCATAATTGGTTTATATGGCTAAGTTGAGCAAATTGGCAGGGTCGCTGGTAGGGTCTGAAATAGTGCGCCTTGGCAATGAAATAAATGACCGGATAAGACAGGGGGAACATATTTACAACTTCACCATTGGTGATTTTGACCCCAAAATCTTTCCCATACCTAAAGAGCTGGAGGATTTGATTGTTGAAAGCTACCGTAACCACTATACCAATTACCCGCCCGGCGACGGGCTGCTTGAGTTGCGCCAGGCAGTAGCAGAGTTTTTAAAAGAATGGGAAGCACTGGATTATGCTACCAATGAAATATTAATAGCCAGCGGCGGCAGGCCGCTGATATACACCGTGTTTAAAGCGATTGTTGATAAAGGGGATAAAGTAGTATATGCAGCCCCATCCTGGAATAATAACCACTACGTACACCTTACCGACGGGGAACATTGCGTGATTGAAGCTACGCCGGAAAACAATTTTATGCCGTGCGCTGCAGATATAGCGCCTTACATAACTGCTGCAACGCTTATTTGCCTTTGTACCCCACAAAACCCCACAGGCACCACGCTGCCAAAAGAAGAGCTGGAAAAAATTTGTGACCTGGTAATTGCCGAGAATAAGAGGCGCGGGAGCGATGAAAAGAAACTGTATGTAATGTTTGACCAGATGTACTGGACGCTTACCTATGGCGAAACAAAGCATTACAACCCGGTTAGCCTGCGTACTGCCATGAAAGAATACACCATTTTTGTGGATGGTATTTCAAAGGCGCTGGCCTCTACGGGGTTGCGCATTGGGTGGTCGTTTGGGCCTGCAGAAATAATTGCCAAAATGAAGGCGCTGCTAAGCCACCTTGGTGCATGGGGACCTATGAGTGAACAAAAAGCAACCGCAAAATTTTTGACCAATAAAACCGCGATTGAAAACTACCTGGCCGTTTTTAAAGCGGGACTTGAGGAAAGACTGCACAAAATATACGATGGTTTTATTGCCCTTAAACAAAAAGGTTACCTGGTTGATGCAGTGGCGCCGCAGGCGGCAATATATCTTACTATTAAACTTGACCTTGCGGGCAAAAAAAACGGGGATGCTGTACTGGTTACCCAGGCAGATGTAACCAGCTATATTTTAGGCGAAGCAAAACTGGCCGTGGTACCGTTTTATGCTTTTGGCGCCCCAAAAAACTCACCCTGGTACCGTTTAAGTGTAGGTACCTGCCACCTTGAAGATATTCAGCCCATGTTCAGCCAATTGGAAAGAGCACTTGGCAAACTTCAATAACTTTAATAAAAAAACTCCGGGGGCATTTTTTCCCCGGAGTTAAGTTTTTTGCAAGGCAATCGTTTTGTTTTTCTTCTAATTCTTGTTGCTGATAAATACAAATGGCCTGGTTCCTCTTTCCCTGATAGCCCTTTGAATTTTAAAGGGCTTCGTGATAACTTTGTAGCGGTTAACATCAATCACTTCGTTAGCCGTACAGAAAGAATATGAATCTTCCACATGAAATAACAATTCGTTCAGCAGCTCTACTTCCTGTTTAAGCTGTTTAGCGTTCATTGTTATCTTCTTTGTAAGTACCAGCAAGTCTCTGTTTGGGGGATGCATAACACTTACTCGTTTTACTTGGCTTTTATTCTTAAATTAATTATCCTACCATTCCTCGGTGCGAGGGGCAACCACAATTCTGACGCCCTCTGCCATATAACCCACGGCTGCCTGAACATGAACTTACAACAATCATAATCAATAACAACAGAACAATTATATAGTTTACCTTCAACTTCATAAAATTGATGTTTAAAATTAGAAGAATTTTATTTATTAAATAACTGTTAATTGAATTTTGTCAAAAATTTAAGGCCAAAAAAAATATTAGTGGCCCCGCTGGACTGGGGTTTGGGTCATGCAACACGCTGTATTCCTATTATAAAACAATTGCAAAAAAGCGGTTGCACGGTAACCGTTGCAGCCCAGGGCGGTATAAAAGCCCTGCTCGAAACCGAATTTCCAGGCATTCATATCATTCCTTTACCGGGGTATAATGTACAATACTCCGCATCAAAACGCTTTTTGCCCGTAAAAATTTTAATGCAGGCACCCAAAATTATACGCGCCATACGCAGGGAGCATACCTGGCTGCAGCAGCAGATGTCGCTTTATGGTTTTGATGCCGTTATTTCTGACAACCGGTTTGGCCTGTACTTTCCCGCAACCCCCTCTATTTTTATTACGCACCAGTTGTTTATACAAGCACCTTACCCATGGCTGGCCGCACTTATAAGGCGCATTAATTACCGTTATATTAACCGCTTTCATGGCTGTTGGGTGCCTGATTTTGAAACAGGCAATACTATGGCGGGCAAACTGTCGCGCCCTGCTAAGCTGCCGGCCGTTCCTGTTACTTACATCGGCCCTTTATCAAGATTTGATAGTTTAGCACCGGCGCTGGTTAGGTATGAGTGGATGATAATATTGTCAGGCCCGGAGCCGCAACGTACCATACTTGAAAAAAAGCTGCTGGCTGTAGCGCCAAAGCTGGAGGGGGAGATATTGCTGGTACGTGGCAAACCCGGCAGTGAGGAAGTTATTACCGCGCCGGCTAAATGCACTGTTGTAAACCACCTTGCTACGGCGCAAATGCAGGAAGCCATAGCGTCAAGCAATTTTATAGTAAGTCGCTGCGGGTACACTACCGTGATGGAAATGCTCTGCCTTGGCAAAAAGTGTTTTTTTATACCTACCCCAGGCCAAACAGAGCAGGAATATCTTGCCAAACACCTTGTACAACAGGGCTGGGCCTATTATTGCGAACAAAATGAACAGCTTGAGGCACATTTTTACCGGGTAAAAAATACATTTAAGTTCAACCTGCCGCCCATACCCGGCAATAGATCCCTTGCAGAAACAATTAAAAATTTTATAAAACTGCTGGAGATAAGAGAAACTTAGTCATTCTTCGGGTAATCAAAAAACCAGAATTTTTTTTGCGCTTTTTCAAAATCCTTCCAATGGCTTATATCAGCATGTACTGCAAAAATGCTGCAGGTGGGCATTTCGTCAATGTTTGTATCGGTAAGCGTGTTGGCAAAATCTGTTATGCCGGGGTTATGGGCAAATATGGCAATAGTGTTCCATTCGTCCTCTGCTTTTTTTATGGCCTTTAAAAACATGCGGGCGGGTGCGTTATATAAATCCCTGTAAGCGGTAATATGGCTTTGCTTGTTAAAGGCATTAGCAAAAATGGTGCAGGTAGTTATGGCGCGTACCGCCGGGCTTGTAATAAATGCATCAATTGTTACCCCTTTTTCCAGCAGCCTTTGCGCCATTGCCGGGGCATCCTTTAAACCACGCTCGTTCAACGGGCGGTCAAAATCTTTTACCAAGGGGCTGTCCCAACTGCTTTTGGCATGCCTTACCAGCAAAATGTTTTTCATAATATGAAGATAAGCAACCGGGCATTCCTAAAAACATTGTAATGAGTATTAGCCGGGCAAATGCATTATAAATCTTTAAAAATTTTTGTCATGCTTTATCAGCCGCAGGCTGATTTGGCGGGTAGAACAAAATAAATATACGGTCGCACGCTTTCCGGTAGGGATGCCTGGTGTTTGCATCCTTGTATTCTTAAAAACATTGTAATGGATATAACATGTAACCCGCGGCATTAGGCGTTACAATAATACCCGCATATATGTGCAGGCATAAGGCATACTATTTCCTAACCTGGTTAGGTGTTTAATAGCCCCTTTGATTACTGCCGTTAATAAAGTTTAAAAATGCCCTGTTTACCACCCTGTTGCCACCCGGCGTTGGGTAATTACCGGTAAAATACCAGTCACCGGTGTTGGTTGGACAACTGTCGTGCAGATCTTCTATTGTCTGGTAAATTACCTGCACGGGTATTTTCATGCCGGCTGGTGTAATTAATTCCGCAATCTTATCAGAAATTTCGCCAGTAGTAAAAGGCTTATAAATCTGCCTAACCACGTTTTCAACATGTAACTGGTTATTGCGCTGCATTTCTTCAATCTTTTCCTTAACCTCGGTTATTATACCCGTCATACCTCTTTCTTCCAGCAATGCTATAGCTGCCCTGAAGGCAATAAAATCGCCCAGCTTGCTCATATCAATACCGTAACAATCAGGATACCGTATTTGCGGCGCAGATGATACGACAATTATCTTTTTGGGCTCAAGCCTTGCCAGCATGCGTACAATGCTTTGTTTAAGGGTAGTGCCGCGCACAATACTGTCGTCAATAACCACCAGTGTGTCTTCGCCCCTGCGTACCGTGCCGTAGGTAATATCATAAACGTGCTGCACCATTTCGTTACGGCTGGCATCTTCGGTTATAAATGTCCGCAGTTTAACATCTTTAATGGCTATTTTTTCCTGGCGTATTTTACGGTTAATGATGGCTGTAAGCTTCTCTTCCGTTACATCGTTACCCCAGCTTAATATGCGCTGAATTTTGGTTTGATTAAGGTAATCCTCCATGCCTTTTACCAAGCCAAAAAATGCCACCTCCGCAGTGTTGGGTATATAACTGAAAATGGTATTCTTTAAATCGTGGTTAATGGCCTCCAATACACGGGTGCTAAGGTGGTGGCCCAGCGCAATACGTTCACGGTAAATTTTTTCATCGCTGCCGCGGGAAAAATAGATGCGCTCAAAGCTGCAGGCCCTGCGCTCTTTTGGCTCAAGTATCTGTTCAATCCTGTAATTACCCGCATCATCCACAATCAGGGCATTGCCGGGCATCAGTTCCAGCACCTCGTTTTCGCCTACGTTAAATGTGGTGCGTATAGAAGCGCGCTCGCTGGCCGCTACAATAAACTCATTGTTTATATAGTAATAGGCAGGCCGTATGCCGTGTGCATCGCGCAGCACAAAGCTGTGCCCGTTGCCCACCAGGCCGCCTACGGTGTAGCCACCGTCAAATAACGGTGCCGCCTTTTTAAGTACTGCGGCTATATTGGCGTTATCGGGGTTTTTGTCGTCTTCTTTTGACAGAAAATGGTGTACCACTTCCATCATCGCCGCAAGGTCACTCTGTTTTTGAAACTCGCCGGGGTTTACGTTCACCAGCGCAAAAAGCTCCTCAGTATTTACTAAATTAAAATTCCCGGCCATTGCTAAATTTTTGCCGGGAACTATATGCCGTTTTATAAAAGGGTGGCAAAACTCTGCGTTATTTTTGCCCTGTGTACCATACCTTAGGTGGCCTAACAACAGCTCCCCTAAAAATGGCAGGTGACCTTTTAAAAGACCGGGATGGTTTTTAATATCTGGCAGGTGTTTCTCCCACTCCTGCAGTTCCTGGCCAATTTTAAAAAATATATCAGCTATGGGCTGGGGTGCGGTGCTGCGTATGCGCTGCATGTAAGGGTGGCCAGGCTCAACATGCAGTTTAACTGCCGCCACACCGGCGCCGTCCTGGCCGCGGTTATGCTGCTTTTCCATTAAAAGGTACAGCTTATTAAGGCCATACATTGCTGTACCGTACTGCTGCAGGTAATAAGAAAATGGTTTTCGCAAACGAATGAAAGCAAGACCGCATTCGTGTTTTATTTCGTCACTCATGGTAATTTTTCCGGGAGAAGGCGCAAAGTTACGCCGTTTACAGCACTTAAATGTAATTTATACAATTGATTTCATTTCGGGTGCCAGGTTTTGGGCAAGCCACAGAAACTCATTTACAAACACATCAATATTTTTTTGAAAGCCAGTATCAAGCAGGTTGCCTTCCACATCAAACCTTTTATCAACATGCGGTGTTACAAGCATATATGGCGAGCCAATACCAAACAGGGCATTTACCAGTAACTGCATTTGCTGCGCCGCACGCATACCGCCCAAAGCCCCCGTGCTTGCCGTAACAATGCCGAATGCCTTGTGTGCTTGCTTTGGAAAATGGTCAAACAGGTTTTTTAGGGCTGCTGTATAACTGCCGTTGTATTCCGGGCTTACCAGTATAAAGGCGTCTGCCCTTAACATTCGTTCTGCCAGGGACTTCAATATTCCCGGTGCTTTGCCGGGTTGCGTATAAACTTCCTGCTGCATTGGGGGTAACTCCCAGTGCCTCACGTCAATTATATTTACAAAATGCCCCGTCTTTTCAAGCAAATATTTCTCCAAAAACAGCACCACCCTGTGAGTAACACTTGCACTTCGCGGGCTGCCGGATATAATCTCAATATTCATACTCCCTCCTGGTAACCGGTATATATATGCCGGGCTTGCAAAATGAAAGAAAGAGTGGCGGCACAACTGCACAAACCATGCATACCCTCTATACACCGCCGCCACCCTTTTATAGTTTTAGGCTGCCACTACCTGTTGTACCGTTTTAAGCATCTGCACGTTTAAAACAAGCTTTACTTCATCGCCGGCAACAATACCGCCGGTTTCAGTAGCCGCATGCCATTTAAGACCAAATTCCTTACGGTTTATTTTACCGGTAACCTCAAAACCTATTTTGGTTTGGCTCCAGGGGTCAACCATAGTACCATTATAAACAACATTAAGCGTAATGCGTTTTGTAATATCGCGTATGGTAAGGTCGCCTTCCAGCTTGTATTCTTCATCAGTTTCTTTAGTAATGCCGGTTGATACAAAAGTTAATTTTGGAAATTTTTCCGCGTTAAAAAAGTCGTCGCTTTTCAGGTGGCCGTCTCTTTGGGCGCTGTTTGTATCTATGCTGTCAATATCAGCTTCAAACGAAATTTTTGCATCGGTAAAATCAGGTGCATCGCTTTCCATTGTCGCGTCAAATTTTTGAAAGCTGCCTGTTACATAACTAATCATCAGGTGCCTAACCTTAAATAGAATCTCTGAGTGTGCGGGATCAATTTTGTACGTTGCCATGGTTTGTTGTTTTAATGTGTATGTTAATAGTAAAGCTTAGTTTAACTTTATCATTGGCACTTCAATCAGCAGTATTTCAGCATTTTCAACGGCTGTAAGCGTAACAGCTTCCGTGTCCGTAATGCCCAGCGCGTCGCGTTTTGAGAGCGCCTGGCCATTTATGCTTATGCTGCCATCAATTACAAATACATACAGGCCATTGCCATTCTTTTTTAAAGAATAGCTTGCCGAAAAATCCTTGCCAAAATTTGCCAGTGAAAACCAGGCATCCTGGTTTATCCAAACAGCATTGCCGTCATCGGGGGCTACTACGGTTTCAATCCTGTTCTGCCTGCTGGCAGGATTGAATGTTTTCTGTTCGTACCGCGGCGTAATATCTTCCTTTTTAGGAAATACCCATATCTGCAGAAACTTCACGTCCCTGTCTTTATTGGCATTCATTTCGCTATGGGCGATACCACTGCCTGCGCTCATAATCTGTACATCACCCTGGCGTATTATTTCGTGTCGGCCGGTACTGTCTTTATGTTCCAAATCACCATATAATGGGATGGATACAATCTCCATATTGTCATGCGGGTGTTTTGAAAACCCATAGCCGCCTTTTACTGTATCATCGTTTAATACACGTAAAGCGCCAAAATGTATTTTTTGCGGGTTGTAATAGCCTGCAAAACTGAAAGAATGGTAGCTGTTAAGCCAGCCGTGGTTGGCATGGCCCCTTTCTGCAGCTTTATATAAAATAGTGTTCATACAATGTGCTCCTTTTTAATTTATATGTATATACATCTATCGGTTCAAAAAAAATTATTCTTTTATCCTCACCCTTTCAAGCAGCGCATTTAACTGGGCTGCACAGGCTTCATCCATTTCTACATTTTCTTCCAATACCCTGTTTACTTTTTCAGTAGTTATGGCCAGTATATTTAAACCTGCGGGCGTAAGGGTAATTACGGTTTCGCGTTTATCTTCTGCCGAAGTATTACGTTTCACCAGTTTCTTAACTTCCAGCCTGTCTATAATACGGGGCACATTTGAACTTTTTTCAATCATACGGCATGCAACATCCCTTACACACATCTGGTCAGGGTATTTGCCTTTCAGTATCCTTAATACATTATACTGCTCATGTGTTAACCCATATTCTTTCAGCTCCCTGCTCATAATGGTTTTTAACCACCAGGCAGTATATAAAATGTTTAAACCTGCTTTGTGCACCTCGTTCCTGAATTTACTGCTTTTTATGGCTTCTTCTAATTTCACAATGCAAATATACATGTACGTACATATATTTTCCAAATTTTTCTTTGTTTTTTAACTGCATCTTTAAGAATAGCCGTAAAGTGTATTTGCTCTTCGTCTTACTTAGTTCTTATCCCGGGCGGCTGTAAAAGAAAAGACCCGCAGGTAAAATCCGCAGGCCTTTGAAGTGCAGAGAGGAAGGGATTCGAACCCTCGATACGCTTTCACGTATACACACTTTCCAGGCGTGCTCCTTCAACCACTCGGACACCTCTCTGTAACATTTTCGGGGCAGCAAAAATAAACTTTACAAAATTACCGGTTGAATATTTTTTCAGCAGTACGGCTGGTTATTTCAGCCACTTCTTCCGGGGCTGTATTTTTTATTTCAGCCAGCTTTTGTACAATATAGGTAAGGTAACTGCTTTCGTTACGTTTGCCCCGGAAGGGCACCGGCGTAAGGTATGGCGCATCAGTTTCAAGCACCATGTGCTTTATATCAATATTAGCAATTGATTCTGCAAGGCCGCCGTTTTTATAAGTTACTACACCGCCAATTCCCAATAAAAAGCCCATATCAATAATTTGTTCAGCATCAGCCTGCGTACCGCTAAAGCAATGAAAAATGCCGCGCAAACCTCTGCCTGCAAAAGGCTGTACTGTTTTAAGGGTTTCCGCCATGGCATTGCGTGTGTGTATTACAATAGGCAGGCTGCGCTGCAGGGCCCAGTCCATCTGTATCTCAAAAGCCTCGTATTGCTGGGCGGTGTAAGTTTTATCCCAGTAAAAATCAAGCCCTATTTCGCCTACGGCAACAAAATGACGTTGGTTCAGCCATTCCTCTACCAGTTTTAATTCTTCCCTGTAATTTGCCTCTACCGAGCATGGGTGTAAGCCCATCATAGCAAAGCACCTGTCTTTATACCGCTCTTCAAAGGCAAGCATATCTGCTATAACCGTACTGTCAATAGCCGGCAAATAAAATTTTTGCACACCTGCCGCTGCTGCCCTTTGCATAACGGCATCAATATCATTTTTAAACTGTTTACCGTATAAATGACAATGAGAATCAATAATCCGCATAATTTGTTAATAAGTATCAAAAATCGTTTACAAAGCCCAAAATGCGCATTTTTTTAATAAGTGGTTAAACTTTCTTTAACAGTATTGGTCTGTTACTGCATCACACAACAACAAAACCGCATCATGAAAAATTCAAAAATTCTATTGCTGATAGCCATAACTGCCATTGGCTCAGCAGCCATTTTTACAGCCTGCCAAAAATCGGCTGCCGACACATCAAGCAGCGGCGGCATAAGCACCCAGGACGCTGCCGCACTGCAAACTTCGGCGGCAACCGACGACGAAAGCGATAACGTATATAACGATGTTTTAAGCAACGTGCTTGGTGTTAACGACGATGCCGGTATTGGCGCCGGGGTAGGAGTATTTTTGGCCGCACCTGCAAGCACTGGTACACCCGTAAGCCAGTTTGGCGAAGGTGCAGATTCAGCAGGCCGTTGCTTTACCGTAACAGTTAGCCCGGACAGGGCAGGGGCTTTTCCTAAAACCATTACTATTGATTTTGGTACCGGCTGTACCGGCAGGGACGGCCACGTAAGGCGCGGTAAAATTATAACTGTTTATACGGGACACATGATTGAAAGCGGCAGCACCGCTACTACTACATTTGACGGTTTTTATTTTGACAGCGTTAAAGTAGAAGGTACGGTAGTTGCCAAAAATAAAACTACAGGTAATGCACTTGCCTTTAGCATTACAGTTACCAATGGAAAGCTTACCGCCCCTTCAGGCGACTATATAGAAGTTAACCGCAGCCACACCTGGGCACAAACCAGCGGAATGGATACCCCGCATACACCTGCTGATGATATTTTCAGCATTACTGGCAATTCAAGCGGCACAGCGCAGGTTGCCGGTGTTACTGCACAATGGATAACCAATATTACCCAGCCAGTGGTACGCAAACTGTTATGCAGGTGGAGGGTAGCCGGGGTAGTGACTGTTACACATAACGATAAAAGCGCCGTACTGGATTATGGAAATGGCGATTGTGACAACACGGCAACAGTTACGATAGGTTCAAAAACGTATAATATTACCCTGCGGTAAAAAATTTAAGCCTTATTAAAGTTGGTTTCAATAAGAATTAGCCTTACTTTTGAGAAGTTTTCATAGGGTACGGATTAAAAACGGGCTGAGGTTTCCACCTTGGCCTTTCTTTTTAATATACCCCTGGCGCCTCAACAGGCTATGTAACAGCCTTAAAAATATATCCTTCCTTACTAAAATAATCCAGTGCACGGGGCAGGGCGTAGGCAAGCCGCTGGTAGGCTTTGGCGCTGTCGTGAAATACAATAATGCTTCCCGGTTTTGCATGTTTTGTTACATTGTGCAGGCATTGCTGCGGGCTGATGCCGGTATCAAAATCGCCGCTAAGTACCGTCCACATAATAATTTTAAACGGGTGACTGCCTTGCTGCAGAAGCTTTGCCTGGAACCTTGAAATACGGCCATAGGGTGGCCTGAAAAGGCCTGAGTGTATAGGTTTGGCAGCAAGAGCAATGTTATCAATATAATCTTTATCGGGCGTTTTCCAGCCGTTTAAATGGTTGTAAGTATGGTTGCCTGCAGTATGGCCCTGCAAAAGCATATCCCCGTAAATGGCAGGGTTTTTAACCACATTGCTGCCTATACAAAAAAAAGTTGCTTTTGCATTGTATTGTTTCAGCAGGTTTAATACAAAGGGGGTGGCGGTTTCATGCGGGCCATCGTCAAACGTAAGGTAAATTTCCCTGTCATGTGCAGGGATATCCCATGTAAGAGAAGGATAAATTTTTTTTAGCCACCAGGGTGTTTTAGCCAAATACAACATGTAACAAATGTACGTAAAGCGCACCCGCCTAACCGCAGCCGGTAAGCTTTGTTTTATATTACCGCCCTTTGCCTTAACATGCCAGCCCCGGCTGAGGGTGTTTTGCATTTTAAGCGCAAGCATTAAATTGTATATATAACAATTACAAAGTTTTATGTAGATTAGCCCGTTTTATTTTTAAGTTTAACGATGTATTGACTGCTTATGACTAAATATTCCCGCCAAACGAGAATGCTTGTTGCTGTTGACTGTATAATTTTTGGATTTGATGGCCAGGAACTGAGATTGCTGCTTGTAAAGCGCCATATTGAGCCTGAAAAAGGCCGCTGGAGCCTGATGGGTGGTTTTGTACAACCCGATGAAGGCTTTGAAGAAGCTGCCGCACGCGTATTACATAAATTAACCGGGCTTGAAAATGTTTACATGGAGCAATTGTTTGCCTTTGGCAACCCCAACCGCGACCCCATTGAACGTACTGTTTCCGTAGCGTATTTCAGCCTGGTTGATATTAACAAATATATTCAGCAGATAAGCCACGAATACCACGCAGAGTGGTTTCCTATAAAACACCTGCCAGAAGTAATATTTGACCACGGCAAGATGATTGAAATGGCTAAAGAAAGACTGCGCTATAAGGCAGCATTTCACCCCATATTATTTGAGTTGCTGCCTGAAAAATTTACGCTGCCGCAATTGCAAAGCCTGTATGAAGGTATTTACGATGCGTCGCTTGATAAGCGAAACTTTAGCCGCAAAATTTTATCAACCAACCTCCTGCTGAAGCAAAAAGATAAAGAAAAAGAATCATCTAAACGCGGGGCATTTTATTACAAACTTGACAGGAAAAAATATATGAATAAATTTGACGCTTTTTTAAATTTTATACCTAATCATCATAAACTGCGGTA
>DASZUX010000310.1:0-5809 GCA_035547455.1 Chitinophagaceae bacterium | reverse complement strand
CAATACTATCTGCCCCAGGTGATAGTGCGCATGTTCAGATACACCATGCAGTGTTTTATATACTGTATTATGCCAGCCTGCAGGCTGCATAAGTATGTTTTCATCTGTCAATTGCCTTACTGCATCAGCCAGTTTTTTAAAACTGTTTAACGCATTGCTTTTAAGTTGCTGCCAATCATTTTCAGTCAATTTGCCAACAGCAAAACCATTGGCATTATCAATTACGGGGTTTTCGCCTGCAAGGCGTTGTATTACAATATTGTTATAAAATTGCAGGTGGTTAACCAGCATTGCAATTGAGTTAATTATACCGGGCGGTAATGTAACTGCTTCGGTATATGTAACATCAGCAATGGCATCATCAAAATGTATCTCGGTCCAGTTACCGTGTACAACTTCCTCTACATGTTGTGCAACAAGTGGTGTTATAGCCATCTTTTACAAGTTTAATATTTTTCCAGTACCCCCAGGCCAAAAAGGGCAAAGTCGTACCTTACCGGGTCATCTGCATCCAAAGTACGCAAATATGTTGTTAATTCAACCGCCGCCTGCCAGTCTACCTGTTTTCGGGTAAGCAGGTTAAATCGTTTTGCCACTCTTGCCACATGCACGTCAACAGGGCAAATTAGCCATGCCGGGTTTATTTTCTTCCATATTCCAAAATCCACACCTTGGTTGTCATCTCTTGCCATCCATCGCAAAAACATATTCAATCTTTTGCAGGTGGAGTTTTTAGCCGGTGTCGCTATATGTTTGCGGGTACGAGGAGGCATATCGTCCAGCGAAAAAAAATAATTATGAAAGCCGGTAAGCATCCGTTCTGCCGGTTCTCCGCCAGGGCTGCCGGGTGTGTTAAATTGAGTAAATGCCTGTTCAAGACTTTTGTGCAGGGAATAATGGTGTTGCAAAAACGCAATAAAATAGAGAAGATCGGTAGTATTGAATGTGCGGTGTTTAAATTTAAGCAGTCGTTTTGTATCTTCTTCCGAATGATGCTGTATAAAATCATAAGGGGCCATGTCCATCAGCCGCATCAGTTCAGTTGACTTATTAATAATCGTTGTGCGGTTGCCCCATGCAAAAATAGACGCAAAAAACCCGGCTATTTCTATATCCTGTTTTTTGGAAAAAAGGTGTGGCACACATACCGGGTCATGGGGTATAAACGATGGCCTGTTATATTCCTCTGCTTTCCTGTCAAAAAAATCTTTCAGTGGGTTCATCTGCCGTTTTAAACAAATTATCCTATTGCCTGCTGCAAATCTTCAATAAGGTCATCTATATCTTCAATGCCAACACTCAGCCTTATCAGCGAGTCGCTCAGCCCATTTTTTACCCGTTCTTCGCGTGGTATGGAAGCATGTGTCATGGAGGCAGGGTGATTAATAAGCGACTCAACGCCGCCCAGGCTTTCCGCCAGTGAAAATATTTTAGTGGAGGACAGCACATTTATTGCGGCTTCCATGCTGTTGTCTTTTAATTCAAAGCTCATCATTCCTCCAAAACCCCGCATTTGTTTTTTGGCAATAATATAACCGGGATGGTCTTCAAATCCATTCCAGTACACTTTTGCTACTTTGTTGTGGTTGCGTAAATAATGTGCTATTCTTTCTCCATTCTCGCAATGACGCTGCATACGCACGTGTAATGTTTTTATGCCGCGCAATACTAAAAAGCAATCCTGCGGGCCGGGTACTGCGCCCCTGCTTTTCTGTATAAAATGCAGGTCGTCGCGAAGGGCTTTATCATTCATTACAAGACAGCCTTGTATAACATCGCTGTGACCGCCAAGGTATTTGGTGGCGGAGTGCATAACCATATCGGCTCCTAAGTTCAAAGGGTTTTGCAAGTAGGGAGATGCAAATGTATTATCAACACATAACAATATATTATGCTGTTTCGCAATGGCTGCTACCGCTGCAATATCTGTAATATTCATTAGGGGGTTCGTGGGTGTTTCCGTCCATATAAGCCTCGTATTGCCGTTAATATAGGGAATAATATTTTGTGCATCCTGCATGTTGATATAATGAAACTTTATCCCGTATTTTTCAAACAGCTTTGTAAAAAGGCGGTATGTTCCTCCGTACATATCATTGCCTGTTATCACTTCATCACCGGGCTTCAGCAACGTTACTACCGCATCTGTCGCTGCTACGCCACTGCTGAATACCAGCCCGTAAGTACCATTTTCTATTTCAGCCATTGCTTTTTCAAGTGCAAAGCGTGTTGGGTTTTGCGAACGGGCGTATTCATACCCTTTATTTTGCCCCGGCGCGGACTGCACATAGGTAGATGTTTGATAGATGGGTGTCATAATTGCACCTGTAGAAGGGTCTGGCTCTACCCCTGCATGTATTAATTTAGTAGCAAGCTTCATAGTAAAAGTAAGTTTATCACGCAAAGGTGTGGAATTAGTTGAATTATTTAAGCAAGCTGTTTTTTGGCGATATAAAGCAAAATAGTATATGGCGCCTAAACCCTTTACAATAAATTTTACCGCTTCATTTTCACTCTTGTAGTTTAACAGAAGATTAACCGCGAAAATGTAATACGAAGTTATTCGTTTTAATCCCCTTTTTAAGCGGTTTCACGCTTTAAAACGCTTGTTTCACGGTAAAGGCATTAACAATTAAAAGATAATGCCTTTAGTTATACTACGCCAGTTATGTATAATTGCTTGACCGCCTTTATATAGGCATCTACCTTAGCGGAGCGATTGAAATATTTAATGCCTAAAAATATTTTTTATGAAAAAGATACTCACACTTTCAGTGGTTTTGTTAATGGTTGCAGGAGTAGTAAAAGCCGCGGAGCCGGAAACTAAAATGGAAAAATCTTTCCGGGAATTATTTCCCAACGCACAACATGTAAAATGGCACCAGGACGGAAAAGGATTTCTTGTAAGCTTTTCCCAGTCGGGTATGCAGGTTAAAATACAATACGACAATAAAGGAAACTTTATGCAAAGCCTGCGTTATTACAGTGCAAAAGATTTGCCTACCAGCATTTTACTTTCAGTAAAAAATAAATACCCTGGCAAAGATATTTTTGGCGTAACAGAACAGGCCACTGCAAATGACCTTACTTACCATATTGTATTACTTGACGGGGAAAGCCCCGTAAATATTGCCGCTTTTAGCGATGGTTCAGTAAAAGAAGAGCAGGTAAGTGGAGAAACTGATGAAAACTGACAGGCTAAAATAAGCAGGCAGCACATAAATAACGCCAGTCACCATTTTCTCTTTCATGTGCGCGTACTGGGTTGACTGGCTTATTTATTATAGCCGCATCAAGAATGTTATAGTTTACCAGTCTGCGTCTTGCTTCAATAATCATTTCCTGTACATTATTGTTCTGCATCCAGGCATGCTGCGGTGGTTCATAGCCAATTTTATCTTTTCGCCAAACAATATTTGCCGGTAAAAACGGCTTAATATGTTCCCGCAGTATCCACTTGGTAAAGCCGTTATGTATTTTCCATGCTGCAGGCAGTGAAAAAATAAATTCTACAAGCTGGTGGTCTAAAAAAGGCAGCCTTACCTCCCGGGAATGCGCCATACTGTTGCGGTCAGCATACCTGAGCAATTCTTCCAGCCCCATCCTGAAGGTGCTGTAATACAAAATGTCTTCAAGTGTTTTAATCACCGGTTTTTGCAGGCTGTCTGTGTTTTGGTATTTTATTAAAAAATCACGATTTATATAAGGCTGCTTATCCTGCTGCAGTATGGCTTTTTTTTGAAGCCGGGTTGCAGTTTTTTCCGGCATTAAAGCGGCTGCATAATTTTTTATGCCCCATGTTTCTAAAAAGCTGTTTTGCTGCAACAGCTTTTTTTCTTTTTTAAATGACGCCTTGTTTTCAAGTAACAATTGCTGTAAAAACCAATGGGTGTATTTTTTGTAACCGGCTAAAATCTCATCGGCGCCCTGCCCGTCTAATAAAACTGTTACACCATGCTGCCTGGCAAGCCTGTACACTAAAAACTGGGCCAACACACTGCTGCTTTGCAGGGGTTCTTCCTGGTGGTACATCAGGGTATTAAAATTGTCAATCCAGTCATTTACTGTAACTGGTATGGTATGCTGTGCCAGGTTAAAGTGTTCAGCCACCACGCGGCTATATTGCAGTTCATCCTTTTCAAAACCCGGAAATACTGCTGTAAAGCAATGGTGGGTAAGGTGTGGCGCTTTAAGTGTTGCACATAAGGCCGCAATGGCTGAGCTATCTACCCCTCCGCTAAGGCAGGTGCCTATCTCAACATCGCTGCGCAGGCGTCTTTTTATGGATGCCTCAAGCAAATTGCCAAATTGTTTTACAACAGCAATATCGCCAACGGGCGCGGCTACCAGGCTTTCGTTTTTAAGCGAGTACCATTTTTTCATCTGTACCCGCCCCTGCTGCGGTTGTACCGTTAAATAATGCCCCGGCGGCAAGGAGAGAATATCATTATAAAACGTGGCCGTTTTTTTCAACGTATCCTGTACATAGCCCAGGGTTAGGTAATTAACCAACATAGTGCCATTAACCCGGCGTGGTGCGCCTGCAGCCCATAGCGCCTTCATTTCACTGGCAAAAATAAACTGGCTAAACCTTCCCCTTTGGGCGTACACGGCATGGTAATAAAGAGGTTTTTCACCAAACCTGTCACGTGCCAGTATAACCTGCTGCTGCTTTTCGTCCCATAGGGCAAAGGCAAACATCCCGTCAAACATATCAAAACACTGTATGCCCCAACAGTCATAGGCAGCCGGTATAACCTCTGTATCCGATTTTGTAGAAAATGCATAACCCCGTTTCTGCAGGGCATCTCTTAATTCAACATAATTATAAACCTCACCGTTATAAACAAGTGTGTAATGCAGGTATTTAAAAGGCTGGCTGGCTCTTTCATCAAGATCAATAATGCGTAGCCTGCGGTGTGCAAAACCAACCTGCCGC
Source organism: Chitinophagaceae bacterium (assembly GCA_035547455.1). Lineage (GTDB taxonomy): Bacteria > Bacteroidota > Bacteroidia > Chitinophagales > Chitinophagaceae > JABDFW01. The sequence continues at coordinate 870 of DASZUX010000310.1, read as the reverse complement.
TCTTTATTAAGCCAATAGCCCTCTCCTTCAGGCCCGCGGTGTACAAGGCTGTTGGCCATGCAGGTTAGCTTTTGCTGCTGCACAAATGCCGGGTAAGGCGATATTATTCCTGCTATGCCGCACATGGTGTAAATATCGGGCTAACTAAAGCTAATGCCCTAAACTTTTTTAAGACGGGTTTTTGAGTATTATTGTTTACCCGCTGCTTCCGGGGCGCCAACAGCATGCTCTTTTGAAAGGCTTTCTTTATGTATTGCATTCATTACCTCTGTAACAAGTGTTGCTGACAGGTTAAATGCTTTGCCCATGGCAATATTCTTTTGCAGTATGGCATCAAACCGGCTTTGCTGTAAGGCGGCTATGTTGTGCTTTGCCTTGTACTTGCCCACATTGGCAACCACCTGCATGCGTTTGCCAAGTATTTCAATAAGCTGCTTATCCAGGCTGTCAATTTGCCGCCTGAAAATTAAAAGGCTGTCGGTAGTTTGGGTTTGGGCGTGAATATTTGAAATACAGGCCATTATTATAGGAACAATAAAAAAGATTTTTATACGCATACAACTGTCTTTGTTAAAAGATGAAATAAAAATACATAAACCCGGTACTAAAATACGATTAAAGCAGGCCGTTGTCAGCAAAGCTGTAATGTCCGTCTTCGCTTACAATAATATGGTCAATTACATCAATATCTATATAACCGGCAGCTTCTTTAATTTTATAGGTAAGTTCTTTGTCTGCACGGCTGGGGGCCAGGTTACCGCTTGGGTGGTTATGGCATAGTATAAGGCGGGTAGCGTCATGCTCAAGTGCCTTTTTTAAAATAACCCTTGGGTCTGCAACGGTACCGGTAACCCCGCCATGGCTTATAAT
>DASZUX010000309.1:0-2330 GCA_035547455.1 Chitinophagaceae bacterium | reverse complement strand
CTTAACAACAACTTTAAACTGCCGGGCAATTTAACCATACAGCTTTCAGGCAACTACCAAAGCAAAACAAACCTGCCGGTATCGCAGGGCCAGGGTATGACGGGCCCTCCCGGTATGCAGGCACAAAGCTCATCACAGGGGTATATCAAACCTTTCTGGAGTGTTGACCTTGCAGTTAGAAAAGCCTTCCTTAAAAACCAGGCAGCAGCAGTTTCGATTAGCATTAACGATATATTCAGAACAAGGGCTAATGAGCAAGTTTCAAACAGCCCCGGTATATTCTACCAGGATTACTACCGCTTAAATAACCCGCAGTTGGTAAGAATAAACTTTACCTACAGGTTTGGTAAAATGGATGTAGCGTTATTCAAACGCCAGAATACCAAATCAAGCGGCACACAGGATGCTATGCAGATGGGCGGCCAGTAGCTGATTGGCTGACAGGCAAAAGTGCAGTTTGGCTGAGAATTTTAATTGTGCAGGAATAACAGCGGGATAAATGGAGTTAGATGATAGTGTGTAAATGAAATATCCCTGAAGGAGATTTGGCAAGAAGCCGGGTTAAACTTAGTCTCATAAGCAAAAGCAGTCGAAGATACACCTGCTTACGGCCTCCCTTTACAGGGAGGCCTCTTTCGGGTGTTATGGATGGAAGAAATGCTTAAATAGACTAATAAAAAGAAAATAAAAACGGGCTTATTTTTTACATAGTAAAGGAATTAATATATATCTTTCCATTGCGTAAATAATACGCAATATTTGCGGGCACATTGATGAGGAAATGTAAAACGGTTGCATGGTTGATGATAGTTGCATGATAAAAGCCTTGACTGCCTGCTGTTAAAACGTGTAATGGATTTTTTTTGCCATACTATAAACCAAACTGATTCTCACAAACTACAACCAAAAAGCCATGCGACAAAACACATTTATTTCCGTGTTCTTATCTCTGCGCATGCGCCTGCTATATGCGGCAGCATGCGTTTTGTTTTTTTCGTGTTCAGAAAAAGAAATGTCGGCAGCAGATACAAAAAAGCCCGACGACAACCGCTTTACCCCAGTGGTGCTTACACAGCCCGGAGATTTTGATGAACCTCTAAACTTTGAAGTGCTGAAAGACGGCAGGGTGTATATAAACGAAAGAAAAGGGGCATTAAAACTGTACGATCCCATTACAAAAACGGTAAAAACAGTTGCAAACATTCCCGTTAATACCAAATATACCAGCGCACAGGGCGTGGTAACAGAAGCGGAAGAAGGCTTTATTGGTTTTACCATTGACCCCAACTTTGACAAAAACCATTGGGCTTACCTTTTCTACGCCAATCCCAATAAAGTAGAAGATGTTTTAAGCCGCTGGGAACTGCGCGATGATAAACTTATACAGGGCTCAGAAAAAATATTGCTTGAAATACCTACACAGCGCGAAGTTTGCTGCCATACCGGCGGCGGCATGACGTGGGACAAAGACGGCAACCTTTACCTGACCGTAGGCAATAACACAGGCAACGTAGCTGACAAATCGCAAACAGACGAACGCCCCAACCGTACAAGTTGGGACGACCAGCGCGGCAGCGGCAACACCAACGACCTGCGTGGTAAAATACTGCGCATACATCCCGAACCGGATGGCACTTACACGATACCTGATGGTAACCTGTTTCCCAAAGGCACAGCCAAAACAAGGCCCGAAATTTATGTAATGGGCGACCGCAACCCATGGAGGCCTTCTATTGACAGCAAGACAGGCTGGTTATATTGGGGTGAGGTGGGCCCTGATGCAAATGAAGATACTAAAACCACCCGCTCTGGACGCGACGAATTAAACCAGGCACGCAAGGCAGGGTATTTTGGCTGGCCATATTTTATTGGTGAAAACGTGGGTTACCCTATGTACGACTACACTAAAGACAGCGTTGGCCCACCCCAGGACCCTGAGCATCCTCATAATCATTCTGTAAACAACACCGGGCTTACTGATTTACCGCCCGCACAGCCCGCTTTTATTTCTTATCCCTATGGCGTATCTGATAAATTTCCCGAAGTAGGTACCGGCTCACGCTGTGCAGTGGGTGGCCCTATTTTTCATAAAGACAACTTTAAAGATGCCAAAAGGCCCTTCCCGGGTTATTTTGAAGGCAAATGGCTGGCAGCCGATTTATCACGCGGCTGGATAATGACAATCAGCATGAAAGACAATGGCGATTACCAGTCTATGGAAAGATTTTTGCCAGACTATCACCCTATCGAACCTATTGATATGAAATTCGGCCCCGACGGTGACTTGTATGTGCTTGAATATGGCAGCAACTGGTTCAGGAAAAGCGATA
>DASZUX010000308.1:0-4455 GCA_035547455.1 Chitinophagaceae bacterium | reverse complement strand
AACATTCAGTATGTTTACAGTATCGTTAAACACCTGGAACTCAACACCAATACCCTGGAATCTTCCTTCAAGGTCTTCATTAACATAAGTAAGCTCTTTAGCGGGAATATATACTGAGTGCGGGTCTAAATGCGACAATATGCTTTCAATAGCGTAGTCATTAAGGCTGTCGGTTGCCACGTCATCAACATAACGTGTTTTAACCAGGTTAATTACTTCTTCAACAGTGCTTCCCCCGTTATTTTTTAAAAATACGCCGGCGCCGGCAGTATTGCCCCGCAGCGTAAAACCCAGGTACATGCCAATAATCATTACCACAGAAAACATCAGCGGCAGCCAAACCTGCAATTTTTTATTTGCCATACTTAAAAAAGTTGCTTCTTTGTACCAAATTATAACATCATTCTTTATTCAGCCCGGCTTAAGGCCATAAGCCGCGGCAACATAGCCGCGAATATCAGCATTAAAGTTGAATAGAGGCTGTTATGATTTGCTGAAAGGTAAAAAATACGGTTATGTCGGTTAAATTAATCGCAGACAGCGGCGCTACAAAGTGTGAGTGGTGCCTGCTGGGCGCCGGTAAGAAAAAAACAATATTTACGCAGGGTATAAGCCCCTATTTTTTAAATACCGGGCAAATAATTGCTTTGCTGCAAACTGAACTGCTGCCAAAGCTAAAAAATGCCGCAATAGACGAAGTGTTTTATTACGGTACCGGCCTTGGTATAGCGGCTAATGTAAAGCTGGTAAGGAAAGCCCTTAAAAATCTCTTTCCCGGTGCAGCAATAGAGACAAATACCGACCTTTTGGGCGCTGCGCGGGCCTTGTGCGGCAACAGCAAAGGCATTGCATGCATATTAGGCACAGGCTCAAACTCATGCTATTACAATGGCAAAAAAATAATGAAAAACAGCCCCGGCCTGGGGTATGTACTGGGGGATGAGGGCAGCGGCGCTTACCTTGGAAAAAAAGTTATTCAATACTACCTGTACAATACTTTTGACGAAGACCTTAAAGCGCGCTTTGATGCGGCGTTTGCCACCACGCCCCACGAAATACTGGAGCACGTGTATAAAATGCCGCAACCTAACCGCTACCTTGCATCGTTTGCCATCTTCCTCGCGGAAAACAGGGGGCATTATATGGTAGAAAATATTATTGAAGATGGTCTTAACGATTTCTTCTTTAATCATTTATACAAGTACAGCGAAAGCTGGTTATACCCCATACATTTTGCAGGCAGCGTAGCTTATGGCTTTAAAGACGTATTACAGCAGCTTTGCAGCACGTATGAACTTGAATTGGGTAATGTGCTGCAAAAGCCAATGGACGGGCTGGCCGCATTTCATAATAAAGAATAACGGGTATTAAATAAACATTATGGCTGAATTTATTAAGGTAACTGAGCAACCCTCTCTGCACCGCCATCTTGAACAATTGCCGGTAAAAGATATACTTACCGGTATTAACGAAGAGGACAAAAAGGTGGCAATTGCTGTTGAACAGGCCCTGCCCCAAATACAAAAACTGGCAGAGGCAGCCAGTGATAAAATGCTGGCCGGCGGCCGGTTGTTTTATATTGGCGCCGGCACCAGCGGCCGGCTTGGCATTTTAGATGCAAGTGAATGCCCGCCTACTTACGGCGTACCGTACGGCTTAGTGCAGGGCGTAATTGCAGGGGGGGAGGTGGCCATTACCCGGGCCGTGGAAAAAGCCGAGGATGATGCAACCCAGGGCTGGCTTGACCTACAGGCATATAACATAACAAGCGCAGATTTTGTGGTAGGTATTGCCTCCAGCGGCACTACCCCGTATGTAATTGGCGCTTTAACGCAATGTAACGCCAACGGCATTGAAACAGGCAGCATTGCCTGCAACCCCGGCAGCCCCCTTTCTGCCGTGGCAAATTACCCGGTTGAAGTAGTTACCGGGCCTGAATTTATTACCGGCAGCACACGCATGAAGGGCGGCACGGCACAAAAAATGGTGCTTAACATGATAAGCACCACCTGCATGATACAGCTTGGCAGGGTGGAAGATAACCGTATGGTAAATATGCAGCTTACCAATGACAAACTGGTTGACCGCGGTACCAAAATGGTGATGGAAAAGCTGGGGCTGGGGGATTACGGGGAAGCAAAAGAATTGCTGCTGAAATATGGCAGTGTGAAAAAGGCGGTGGAAGGCAGTTATTAGGTTATAGGGGGAAGAGCGATGCGGTTGCCTGCCAGCCTTACTACAACCTAACTTTTAACCACCTTATCGCAACGAACGCTGTTGTTAGCACGAAAAACGTTTCGCCGAACAACTGCAAAAAGCCATGGCCAAAAGTTGGCATAAAGCGGGAGATATCATCAAAATGGTATCGGTAAGTATTTACCGGCGGCCCTATCAACATAAAAGCAATTGCTGAAATAATGCCCGATAATGCCAGCAATATTGCAAGGCTGCGTAAAACGCTCCTGTACCGAATGTTTATGCGTTTATTACTGGCAGCGGGGCGAAATTTTTTAATGAAATAACTACGCACTTGTTTCCAGCTAAGCGCTAAATGAAAACCTGTAAGAAACATTGTAATGGTGGACCCCTGGTTATGCCAATAACGCCAGGATAATGCCTGGTTGTAAGACCGCCAGCCCATAAAAGGCGCCAGCACTTTTGAAATAACAAGCCCTGAAAAAACCTGGAAAATGATGGCAATAAACAGGGCAACATTAAGTACCAGGTTAACCCTGTCTCGCGCTTTTGCGCGCGCAATAAAGCGTTTAATGTAATTGGCCAGCCATTTCCATTCAACTATCACATGCGTTACGGCTGGTATAATAATAAAAACACCTACTATTTCATGCAGGGGCAGGCCGGTTAAACGGGGTGAAAGACATAACATAAACGACAGAAACAAAACAATATCCAGGATCAGCACCAGTTTCCGGCGGGTAAAATATTTTTTGTTTTGCATGGTAATAGCGGGCTATAAGTGCCCGGCGCAGTTTGGGCATGGCAAATTACTTATTATGTATTAAAAGGCAGCCGGGAAATATAAGAACGGCGTGCATCCGTATCGCATTCGCTGCGCAAGAAAGGATGTCAACAAATATCCAGGTAAATGTCACTGCTTCAGCAAATTAATTCCTCCGCCGGAGTCACGAATACTCGGCCATAATCGCCACACTAAAACATTTACCTTTGCCGCCAAAACACAGGCATAGTGCAAAGAACTCCTTTCAAAAAAAGTCCTTCCTTTCATTCAAAGAAAAATATCATAGCCGGGCGTAATCCCGTTACAGAGGCTTTAAAAAGCGGCCAGTTGATTGATAAGATACTGCTGTTTAACAACGCAGGGGGCGATGTAGTAAACGAGATACGGGCACTGGCAAAACAGCACAACGTACCCATACAATACGTGCCGAATGAAAAGCTGAACAGCCTTACCAATATACAGCACCAGGGAGTGGTGGCGTTTAAATCCGCCGTGGTGTACCAGGATTTACAGCAGGTAATAGACTGGGTGAACGGAGAGGGCCTGGCACCCCTGTTTTTGATGCTGGATGGCATTACAGACGTGCGAAACATAGGCGCTATAGCGCGCAGCGCTGTATGCTGCGGGGCACAGGCTATTATTATACCAGACAAAGGCGTAGGGGCACTGAACGAGGATGCCGTTAAGAGCAGCGCCGGTGCACTGGAACTGGTGCAGGTTTGCCGCGTAAACAGCCTGTTAAAAGCATTAGACACGCTGCACCTGAACGGTATTAAAGTGTACACCTCAGAAATGAAGGCGGAACACAAACTGTTTGAACTATCTTTTACCGGGCCTTGCTGTGTTGTAATGGGTAACGAAGAAAACGGTGTGCAGCAGTATATGAGCAAGGCGGCCGACGCCAAGTTTACCATACCCATGGCGGGCAAGTTTGACTCCTTTAACGTATCCGTTGCAACGGGCATTATACTTTATGAGGCAATGAAGCAAAGGATGGTGGGTGTGTAATACTGCTTACATACTTAACAGCCAATATGCTTTAGCGCCTTTTTAATGGGTGCAACTTAACTTGCCGCTAATTTATCTAAATGCTTCACCGGCAAGATAGGTATCAAAAAATTCCTGGAATTTCCACACCTTTTGATGCCGGATTACAATGAAATGAACAAAATCAGACGCATACATTTTTTGTGTTTTGATTGCCCTGCATTTCATGTTGCCTATTACCGCAACCGAATCGGCATCTGTAAGAAATCTTTGCGGGTTTAACTCTATAATGTCCTCAGCATTCTTTCCAATATTCAGCCATTCTAAAAAGCCGGCATGACCTTTTCGCGTACCGCCCGCGGGGTTATACGGGTTTTCCGGTTCTCCCCACTCCACATCATCATGTAGTAATGCCAGTAAGCCATTTATATCTTTTTTTGAAAAAGCATCATAAAGCTGTTTTATTATTGCCAGGTTTGATTCTGCAC
>DASZUX010000307.1:0-2782 GCA_035547455.1 Chitinophagaceae bacterium | reverse complement strand
AGCATTTCAGGCACTGAGGCATAAAATATTGAATCCGGTAATTGAAACTTTGCTTTATATTTTGCTGCCAGTTGGGCATCAGGTTCTGCAATACCAATAATAACTACCTCGCCATTCTTATTTTGATTCATTATATTGTTTACATGGTCATGGTTAAGCCCCGCAACGCCCACCCTAAGCAGCTGCGCATTAAGTTGCCGGGCCGGTATAATAACTGTTACCGCAATGGTTAAAAAACAAACAATTACTTTTTTCATGTGGCAGTTTGTTTGATGTTTTTTTTGTTATGCATAAAGGTAACGCATCCATTTTGTTTTACACCGGTATATGTACGTACGCTTTCGTATCACGCACTGTACGTTTCCGTACACTACGCCAACTAAAAATCATTCAAATTATTCATTTTCAAATAATTATGCTATGGCACAGCTATTGTTGCAAGGTGACGGGTGCAGTAATTATTGAATTAAATAAGATACGCGGCGTAAACCACAACCACCACCACATGCGTAATAACTATTTCAAAATTTCGCCGGGAAATGTTTGGAAAAGCAAAGTATTGCCGGGGGGCGTTGTAACCAAATTATATACCTGCCGTTTACAACATTAAGCACAACATAATCTTGAAACCATGTTTAAAAACTATTTTAAAACTGCCTGGAGAAACTTGTGGAAAAACAGGGCATATACAGCTATTAATATTATTGGCCTTTCGGTAGGTATGGCAGCATGCATTATTATAATGCTGTTTGTAACCTATGAAAAAAGCTTTGATAATTTTCATACCAAAAATATTTACCGGCTTAACGAGGTGCAGAAGTTTCCAGGCATGGTAGCATCGCAAAAAGTAGGGCTTTCAATGTTTCCAATGGGGCCAACCATGAAGAACGAATTCCCGGAAATACTTAACTACAGCCGCATACACTGGATGTTTAATTACCCGATAAAGAATAACGATAAAACCGTATTCTTCCCGGCGATGTTTTATGTTGACTCAACATTCTTGCAGATGTTTAACTTCAAGCTGCTACGCGGTAACAGGGCTGATGTGCTGCAAAAGCCCAATAGCATTGTACTAACGGAGGCGAGCGCCGAAAAGTTGTTTGGGAAAACCGACCCCATTGGCAAATCCATTACGCATTACAGCGACGATACAGTTACCTATAAGGTTACGGGCATTATGGCCAACGTGCCGCAAAACTCCCAGATGCAGTTTGACGGGCTGATGTCATTCAGCACATTCGCAAGGCCGGAAATGATGAACTGGTGGGGCAGCAACTGGATGGACACTTATTTTGAACTTGCCCCCAATACCAACATAGCGGAAATGACAAAGAAGTTTCCCGCTTATTTAAAAAAGCACCTGCAAGGTGATGGTTACAAATATTATGAACTGTTTTTACTGCCCCTGAAAAAGATACACGCAGGCGCTACGGATATAGGGCTTGATTATATTAACTACCAGAAGTTTGATAAAAACTATACCAATATATTTTCTGCCATTGCATTAATAGTGCTGGTAATTGCCTGCGTAAACTTTATGAACCTTTCCACAGCCCGCTCTGCAGAAAGAGCGAGGGAGGTGGGTATACGAAAATCAATTGGCGCACTGCGCGCGCAATTGTCAATGCAATTTATAGGTGAAACCGTTTTATTGTCTGTTATAGCATTAATTTTTGCCATTGCCCTGGTAGAAATTGCACTGCCGTACGTAAACAATCTAAGCCAGCGTTCACTCCAATTACCCTTATCGTTTACGAACAATACATTATTGTATATTATTGGCGGAACCATTGCCGTAGGTGTGTTATCCGGGCTTTACCCGGCGGCATACCTGTCTTCTTTTCAACCTGTAAAAGTGCTTAAGGGCAGCATACAAACAGGTAAAAATAAAGGCACTTTACGAAACGTGCTTGTAGTAAGCCAGTTTGCCAGCGCCATATTTTTAATGATTGCTACCATATTTGTAGTACGACAGCTAAATTACATGCAGGATAAAGACCCGGGTTTTGTACGCGACCAGGTAGTAACCATACCTATGGATGATATCACCACCAGGAAGTATGACCTATTCAGGAAAGAGTTGCTGACCAATAATCTTGTTAGTGGCGTAACGGCTGCACAAGACCAGTTGGGCAGCCACCTTGACCAGAGCGGCGTGCATTTTAAAGCGGACGGACCCAGCCGCGAACTGGCTGTGACACAGCTTGTTGTTGACCCTGGTTATTTAGACCTGTATAAAATGAAGCTGGTTGCGGGAAGAAATTTCTCCAAAGAAAAATCGCAGGCAAACCGTGAATACATGCTGAATGAAGGGCTGGCAAAAGAACTGCTGAAAGACCACCCCGGCAAGGACCTGAATTGGTTGTTGGGTAAAGAGTTTGGATATGACTCGCTGGGCGCGATTGTAGGCATTGTGAAGGATTTCAATTTTAACAGCCTGCACAATAAAATTGAAAACATGTTCCTACTCAACCAGGGATATGACGGTTATTTCCGCACTGTATCTATAAAAATAAATGGCGCCCAAACACAGCAAGCCCTGGCCTTTATTGCATCAACCTGGAAGAAAATTTATAACGACCACCCTTTTGATTACCAGTTTTTAGACGACCACTTTAACGAGGTGTACCGTGCTGACATGCAGGTAAGCAAGATAGTGGGCATACTTGCAGCGCTTGCAGTAGTTATATCCTGTCTTGGTCTATTTGGACTGGCGTCTTATTCAGCTGAAAAACGGATTAAAGAGGTAGGCATAAGAAAAGTATTGGGGGCATCAGTA
>DASZUX010000306.1:0-4785 GCA_035547455.1 Chitinophagaceae bacterium | reverse complement strand
TTGAAGAAAAGTTTATCAAAATAATTCAGTTTACCCTCATCGGTGTTTGCATTCAATACTGTAATGTAAAGCTTTAGTGAATCAACAACATCCCCTACTGTCCTTGCTGACTTAAGCTTTAATATTTCATTATTAATATTTGTTGAATTACCTCCATCGCCATTTGCTATTTCAAATGGGGAGCCGAGCCGTTCAGAAGCTTCCGTAGGCTGCTTTATTAATATGTTTGTTGATACAAGGTATATTGGTGTTTTATAATTAAGATAAACATAAGATGCTGCCACAAACAACACAATAGTTATAATAAACCACCAGTACTTTTTTTTAACCTTAGCAAGGTAGCGTTGTAAATTAAAACTACCCTGCTTTTGTTCACTTTCAATCTGCTCCATGGTTTTGCTTTTACTTGATGAGTGTAATTGCCAGAGTTGCCAATCCAAGTACCACAGATACTAAAGAAAAAACAGGACCTGAGTTTTCCGTGAATATGGCCCCCGGCCTTGGTTTAACAATTATTACATCATTATTTCTAACCTGGAAAAGATCCGGGTTATTTAAAATATTCTTGCTCCGCAAATCAATCTGCATTATTTTTCTTTCGCCGTTAAAGTCCCGGTACAACTGAATATTATATCTTTTAGCATTGTGGGGCAGATCACCGGAAACAGCAAGCGCTTCAAATAAGGTTGTTCGCTGAAGTGGCAAAGAATGCAGACCCGGACTACGAACTTCACCTAAAATGGAAAAACTAAATGTATTGAACCGGACATCAACAACGGGGTCTTTTATATAATCAACAACTGCTTTTTGCAGTTTTTCCTTTAACTGATCGGCAGTTAACCCGGTTACAATTACTTCGCCCAATATTGGCAAACTAATTGCCCCCTTATCGTCTACTATATATTTTGATCCGCTTGATGGCTGTTCGATTACTGTGCCTGTCGGCGCTAACGGTTGAGACACCTTGTTAAAAAAATTCGCCGCCTCATTGTCTTTTCCGCCAAACCCAATAAATAAATCATCACCAACTGTAATTACCCTGGGCGGCAACTGTATCCTGGGCAGGTTTACCGTATCAGCATCCGGCAAATCCTGGAAATAGCTCATCTTCTTTGCAGAAATGCACGAACTAAAACACCATATAACAACCACAGCTATTATATATAGCGGCAGTGCTTTTTTAGCCGAAAAACTTTCTTTTATCATATTTAAAAAGGTTTATCTTATTGGGATGACTTGATTTTTACTGCCAATACCGGTTGATTATGATTAAAGGCCTTACAAAAAAATTGTGTGCTTATCAATTGTACATCCTTTGTTTTATTATGACTGTACACTTAATTTAAAGCCTCGCATCCACGGCCGCTTTATTAAAAAAAGACTTTACATCAAAAACAACACAAGGTTGCTTACATATACTTTTTATTTTCTCATATTCAAATTGCCTGTGCGCTACTGCAAGTATTACGGCATCATATTCTTCATTTTCCGGTAACGTTTTTAGCAGCTTTAATTTGTATTCATGCTCGGCAGCAGCAACATCAGCGCAAGGGTCAAATACATCCACAGCTAATTGATAGTTATTAAGCTGGTTAATAATATCCATCACTTTTGTGTTCCGCACATCCGGGCAGTTTTCCTTAAAAGTTATTCCCAGCACCAGCACTTTACTGTCAACAATTTGTATTCCTTTCTTAACCATCAGTTTAATAACCTGGTCTGCTATATATTTACCCATTCCGTCATTAAGCCGCCGCCCGGCTAAAATAATTTCCGGGTGATACCCTACCTCAATAGCTTTTTGCGCAAGGTAATAGGGATCAACACCTATACAGTGCCCTCCCACAAGACCAGGTTTAAATGGCAGAAAATTCCATTTTGTTGCTGCGGCTTCCAGCACATCGCCTGTATCTATATTAAGGTGATTAAAAATCTTTGACAACTCATTTATAAAAGCAATATTTATATCCCGCTGCGCATTCTCAATTACTTTAGCAGCCTCAGCAACTTTTATAGAAGGTGCCATGTGTGTACCTGCAGTAATGATGCTGGAATACAACTGATTAACTTTTATAGCAGCTTCCTTTGTAGAACCCGATGTTATTTTCTTAATTTTTGCAACAGTATGCTCCCTATCACCCGGGTTAATACGCTCAGGCGAATAACCAACAAAAAAATCTACGTTGTATTCCAGGGAAGAAGCGCTTTCCAATACGGGCACACATTCATCCTCAGTTACACCAGGGTAAACAGTTGATTCATATATTACAATATCCCCTTTGTCAAGATATTTACCCACTATTTTACTTGCACTTAACAAAGCCCCAAGATCTGGGCGGTTATACCGGTCAACAGGAGTAGGTACGGTTATAATATAAAAGTTACAGTTTTTTAAACATTTTTCCTGGTCAGTTACATAAAACCCTTTAACAGAGTTTTCCCTTGCTTTTAAAGCCTGTACAAGCTGCTCCCGCAACACTTCCCTTGTGTTGTCTATGCCATTCTGCAAATCAGCTATGCGCTTTTTATTAACATCAAAGCCTGTAACTGCATATTTTTTTGAGAATTCTATCGCAAGAGGAAGGCCAACATAACCCAACCCAATTACGGCAATGTTATCTTGTTTCATTTACCTGTTTTAATATTTTATGTTTACATGCATACGAGGCTTGTTTAAAGCTGCACCGTGTCGTGTTCTAACTTTTCAACATTATTCCTGTCAACTTCAGCCACCAGCGTATAGCCAATAGATGGTAAGGAAACCTTTACTTTCTTATTTCTCACTTCAATTATTTCGCCTTCCTTCATCATTAATGGGCCGTTCAGTATCCGTATTTTATCCCGGCAGTTCAATTCACTTTTTTCCACGTTTACATATTTATGTGTATTAAGAAATCGTTTGATGATGTCAATTTCCTCAGCTTTAATAACAGCAGGCTTTCCAAGCCATGAGACGAAATTGAGAAGGCCATCGGTTTCAAGCGTGCAGATTCTTTCCGCGTATGAAATATGCACAAAAACGTATGATGTAAATAAGGGTTCGTATAACAATACTTTTCTGTCAGACCTTTGCCTTAACACTTTGTTAACCGGGCAATAATTTTCTATTCCCTTTTTTACAAGCAACTCCGCTACCCGCTTCTCCCATTTTGGCCGCGTATATACAGCATACCAGTTTTTAGAATTTTGCATATTTAAAGTTTAGGTTATTTACCCAGCAATGTGCGTAACCTGAGAAATCCCAATTCGTCAATCAGTTCAGTTATTTGCCTGAGGTTATCTTGTGTACCTGCCTTAATATACCTTGAAAGCATCAGGGCTAATACCATGCTCATTTTTTTACTTAAAAAAGAGAATTGTGATACATTAATCATATAATAAATTGCTTCTGCCTCTTGCTGCACCCCTATTTTAGCTTTAGCTATGGCTTTCAATAACAATAAATGATTACGCAGTGGTTGTTCCTTTTGGGATGCTTGCGGGTATGTACTAAGCAAAAAATCAATATAGTATAATGCCTGTTCAAAATTGCCGGTTAAAATGAGGGCTTCGGAGAAGCTATATTCAAAAGTTTGGGAAAGATCGGGCGACCCACTAATTGGCCGCAAAGCTATATGCGTTTTGTATGCCTCTGCTAATACATTCGATGAGTTTATACCAGCATTACTAATGTATAATAAATGTGCAGCAAAATACCGGCCCTGTATAAATTGAGGCGCTGATTTAGAAAGTGACAGCCGCCTTATAACATCAAAGTTAGTTTTTAATCCACTATCGTTGCCGTTAAGCCAATCCCTTAAACATAATAAAGAATACCCGTATATTTTCTTTTCGGGTAACCGGCTTTCATTAATATAATACCGCAGGCCATCACCGTAAAATGAATTAAGCTTATCAATATTTGGCAATTTTTCATAGTAATATTCTCTGCCGCTTTTTGTCTTCGAAATTGCTCTCTGAAAATTTTCTGCCAGTCCTTCGTTTGCAACCAGGTATTTAATGGTAAGCATTACAATTGAAGTAAATGTCTCATCATTTCCGTGCTTAAGGTATGTATCTTTAAATAGTGTAATTAAATATTTTAAAAAAATTGCGCTATCCTTATTAACTCCGTCACTCAATGTTTTTTTTGAAGCGGCCAGCTCATCAAATGAACTGAACCCGCAATAAAGCGTTAATATGTTTTTTGTTGCAGTTGAAGGCGGGTATTGAGATTTTACCAGCGAAAAAAATCGCCTTAAAGTATTGGCATTAATTTTAAACGATGTACGTTGATAAATTTCATCAGCCAATTCTATACAATCTCTTGATGTAGTAATACGTTTACCAAAAGTTTGTTCTATTTCATGTCTCAGGATAAAATACAGTTCGGGTTGTATTTCGTCTATGATTGGCAGCATTACTGAAGTCACTTAAATAATTTTTATTTAAAAAGTATAGCAGCGGCGCTATCAAAAACACATAGCTTGCGCTATCCTACCTTACATTTACTGTTTTTAGGAAAAATCATGTCCTAAGAAACTCCTTTAGAGTTTCTTTTATAACCTGGTTGTTTAGCTGCGGTTGGTTTACCGCAACTTTAAGCAGTATGTATGCGTTGAAATAAGGCTATTAAAAACCGACTTAAATAATCTTCATTAATAATTTATACTTCAAATTTATTCCTTTAATTCATTAACCTTGTGTTCATTTTTGTTCGCAAATCACCTTAGGTATTATAAAATTTATATCAGTTGCGTTAACCTGTAAAAGCCAGTCTCTTCAATAACTTCAGCCAATTGGGTA
>DASZUX010000305.1:0-4150 GCA_035547455.1 Chitinophagaceae bacterium | reverse complement strand
CAGGTTTACCAATACCTGTACTATCTTTTCCTTGTCAGCAAACACTACAATGGGTTGTTCACAACCCTTTTTAATGGAAGTTTTTATGCTACGGGCAGCCGTTTTTATTGAAAGTGTTTCAAATACTTCTTTTATTGCATCCTGTATAACAAAATTTTGCTTGTAAAGCGGCTGTTCCCCGCTTTCAAGCTTTGTAATAGCATCAAGATCGTTTACAAGGTTAACCATTCTTTCAACATTTCTTGATGCGTTTTCCAGGAACTTCTTATTTACAGCAGGGTCTTCAATAGCGCCGCTTAAAAGCGTATCAACATATCCCTGTATGGCAAAAATGGGGGTTTTAAACTCGTGGGACAGGTTTTGTAAAAATTGCTTGCGGTAGGCTTCATTGCTTTGCAATACCTCTATTTCTTCTTTACGCTGTTCAGCCCATTTTTCAACATCCTCCTTTACTTCCTCCAGGCCTTTGGGCGGCAAAATGTATTTATAATACATTTCCTCTTTTTTGCTGGCCTTGGTTTGGTAAATAAACTTATATATAAGTTTAACCTTGCGGTTAATAAATGACTCAAGTACATAACGCATTAAGTAATAACCAGCTACAAACACAAAGATTAATATAAACAAGGCACCCTGCCAGTTGTTTTGCAATACATAAAATGTAGCAGCAACAGGCACGGATAATATGGCAGCCGTAATGGCAGATAAATGGCCGGGCGAAAGGTTTTTTGTTCTGAGCATCCTGTTCCAGGGGTTAAAATACAGGTAAAGTTATTACAGTTCAAACTTATAGCCTACACCTTTAACAGTTGTAATACAGTCAACCCCCAGTTTTTGCCTGATTTTTCTTATGTGTACGTCAATTGTCCTGTCCCCTACAATTACATCATTGCCCCACACCTGGCTTAAAATCTCGTTGCGTAAAAAAACCCTGCCGGGCTTTGAAGCCAGCAGGTAAAGCAGTTCAAACTCCTTTTTAGCCAGCATAACTTCTGTGCCCTGTATAGTAACCAAAAATTTTTCGGGGTCAATAGTAATGTTGCCCAGTTCAATAGTTTTGCCAGCTTCTTTGTTAAGCCGCCTGAAAACAGCATTTACCCTGCTTACCAGCACTTTGGGGCTTATAGGCTTGCTTACATAATCGTCTGCACCACTCTCCAGGCCTTTTACCTGCGACGCCTCATCGTTAAGGGCGGTAAGAAAAATTATCAGCATATCGTCAAAAGCCTCGTTGGCCCTTAATATACGGCATACTTCAATGCCCGTTTTATATGGCATCATAATGTCAAGTATGGCAAGGTCGGGGTTTATCTGCCTTGCTTTATCCAGCGCTTCGTTCCCATCTTTAGCTGTGTAAACCTCGTATCCCTCTTTTGTAAGGTTGTATTTAATGATTTCGAGTATATCGTTCTCATCATCTGCAACCAGTATTTTTTTACCCTTAGGCTCCATTAACAATATATTTACACAAAAATAATTTTCCGCCCTACACTTAATGCGTCTTCAGCATTATATTATTGTTAAGGGGTATAATGTTAGCTTTGGTAATATTTTTGCACAGGGTTTTGATATTTGTTTAAAAATGAAGAAGTTTTACATATTTACGGTACTTTGTTTTATTGCTGCCACGGTTTATGCGCAAGCGCCATCCAATAATATACCATCGGGAAGAAGTTACTTTCATGAAAGAATTGATACTGATCAAAAGGAGATTTTAAAGCTTGAAGGGGTTGAAGATGGTGTAAAAACCGCTGCTATAAATGCTATTGACCGCCTGCAGGCACAAATTGAGGCAGATGGCAAACTGGATAATAATAACAAAATAAAATTTTTGCGGGGGCTGGAGGAAGCGTTGCACATCTTTATAAGAGATTGCCAGTCAGGCACATACAATGCGAGTGTTTTGCCTGCGTTTGTAACGAGTTTTGAGGATTGTATTCCGCTGGAGCTTGGTAAAAAATCAATTGTGCCGGTAGTGGCAGCCAACGGGTACTATGTTGGTGTATTGCTTACCCGCAATTTTGCTTATCAAAATAATATTGGTTATAACCAGGCACAGGACATATTACTGTCAAAATACCTGAAAATTCACCCCGAAGCAATAATTCCAACCCTGGTGGCCCACCCTGACCTGCCCGATGCAGACAGCCTTATTATAATAGTTGCCCACAAAGATCCCGAGACTATTTACATACACGCACAGGCCAGCGACGGGTTTTCCGGCAAAATTCGCAACTGCAAAGAAAAACTCGTGAGCATAATAAGCCGCATGGCTAACATGAGTACCGGCAGGCAATATTTTCCATTTCTTGACGAGTTATATTCAGGCGACCTGACATTTGAACAAATAGATTCCGCTATAGACAACGGTCCCCGCTATTACAAGCTGCTGGTAAAGGCTGAAATTGATTATGCAGACAAAATACGGCTGGGCAAAAAATTACTGGTGAAGAAAGACATGGATGATAAAATTGCCACAAATGCCCACGACTTATATATAAACCAGATAAACGCCCTGCACGAATCGCCGGACAATGTACGTTTTAAAGTAATTGAAGGCCTGGGCCCGGAGGAGCTTTACTACCTGGCAGTATCCAGTGAGGAAGAAATTTATACCTCCAGCTATGTAAAAGGGGTTTACCCGCGTATATGGCGTACTTTATCAAGAAGCGACAGCCTGCTGATGCGTGTGCGGTTTGACCATTTTAAGAAATGGATTAAAATGGCAGCTAACTATAACACCCTTGATAATTTTTTAAAGCGCATGGATAAAGAAAGCTCTAATGTGCTGATGAAAGCATTTGTAAAAGGGCTTGACAAAACAGAAACGCTGGAAGATGCAGTTGATGTTGCAAACTCTTATGGCAGCATAAAGGATAAAGAAACGCGCAACCTTGTGCTTAATGAAATACAATACAACCTGCAAAAGGCCAGGGAGACGGGCAATACACGGGGAACCAATATTTACAGTATTTTAAACATCCTGTTTCTTTCTATGGACAGCTCAAACCATGTAGATGTGTCAAAGCTGCTGGGTATTCCTCCTGTGTTTTTTGTGCCCAATAAGAGCCTGCAGGATAGCGCCGGCCGCATAATTGTACAGCAATTTTTTTATGGGGATGACGATGGCAGGGCAGGATATGCCCAATTTACCAGTCTTTTTGATAATGGTAATTGGAAAACATCGTCAACAGACAAATGGATTGTGTACACTTCAACGGCAAAGGGGCCGCACGTGGTTATTTATTCAAACAAACCTCTTGATGAAAAGAAAGGGCTTGACGATGATGCCCAAAAGTCGCTTTGCGAATATTTAAATAATCACGGGCTTTCTCCCACCATTGTAATACACAGGGGGCATAGCTATTACTTAAAATCAACGCTCGACAGGCTTGAACCCTCCGCTAAAATTGTAGTGCTAGGGAGTTGCGGCGCTTACCAAAGTCTTAACCAGGTGCTAACCCTTTGCCCTACGGCCCATATTGTAGCCAGCAAGCAAACCGGCAGCCAAAGGGTAAACGGGCCGCTTATAAAAAACATGATGGATATATTAAGACGTGGCAAAACACTTGACTGGCAGTCACTTTGGGCAACACTTAATAGTGAAATTGCTGATAAGGAGTTGTTTGATGACTATGTACCACCCTATAAAAACCTTGGCGCGTTATTTATTATGGCTTATAACCGCATTGCCGGCCAGCAATAGAATATGCATAACAACTGTTTAAGTAATAATAAACCTGTTTAAAATATAATAAGTAATAACACTGTTATTTGCTGGTGCCGTAAAACAAAAACCCCGCTATAAGCGGGGCTTCATGCGTCACTAAAAACCCGTGCTCTTATTTAAAAACCGAAACTGTACCTTCGGGGGAAACGTTCAGTATTACTTTTTTGCTGCCGTTGTTCATTGACAGGTAATAGCTAAGGCCTGTTTCAACGCTGTTTAATTCAATAGCCTCAGTTGTCCTGTAACCGCTATATTTTTCATTAACAGCTTGCAGGGCTTTAACCGGCAATTTATCCAGGGTAATCTGGCGAGATATGGCAACTTCATCACCGTCCTGGTTATAAAATGCCTGTAGTTTCTGGCCGTTCCATTCAAAACTTGCTTCAAGCAAATTGCTTTTTGGTTGCCAGTGTATGTTTG
>DASZUX010000304.1:0-1948 GCA_035547455.1 Chitinophagaceae bacterium | reverse complement strand
AATATAATATTGCAGGCTGCAGCAGATACTTTTAATGACAGGATTGGTTTTAGAACCATTACCGTTAACGGAACGGAGATATTGCTGAATGGCAAGACTTTATTTTTAAAAGGCATTAATATACACGAGGAAATAGCAAAGGAACAACGCAGGGCATGGAGCGAAGCAGATGCGCGGATGTTACTGAACGAAGCCAGGGAACTGGGCTGCAACTTTGTGCGGCTTACCCATTACCCACATAATGAACACATGGTACGTCTTGCAGACTCAATGGGCATAATGCTTTGGGAAGAAGTGCCGCTTTGGCAAAACATCCAGTTTACCAACCCGGCTATTTTAAACAAAGCCGATACTATGCTGAAGGAAATGATTACACGTGATAAAAACAGGTGTTCCATTATTTTATGGAGTATGAGTAATGAAACATCACCTTATATGGCCCGTACGCAAACTATTACAGCAATGGCGGCGTTTGCGCGTGGTATGGATGATACACGCTTAATTACTTCGGCCATCAATGATGGGCATATCAAAGGAAATACCGTAACATTAAACGATTCGCTTTGTAATGCCCTTGATGTTATTGGCGTGAATGAGTACCTGGGCTGGTACACCCCCTGGCCGGCAAAGCCTGGCAGCATGGTATGGCAAAGCCCTTATAACAAGCCGCTTATCATCTCAGAGTTTGGCGCTGAATCGCTATACGGTAACCACGGTAGTGCAGACAGCAATGGCTATTGGGCAGAAGAAAGAGAAGAACAGGTATTAAAAGACCAGGTGGCAATGTTTAAAAACATACCCTTCCTTCGTGGCACCTGCCCGTGGATATTGGCAGACTTTCGTTCAGAAACCCGTCTGCAGCCGGTATACCAGCAAGGCTGGAACAGGAAAGGGCTGTTAAGCGACCAAGGCCTGAAAAAAAAGGCGTGGCATGTCATAAAAAGGTATTACACCGGTATGCCTTAACAGCATTGCATTAAAATTCTACAAGCCAAGTATGGCAGTTACGGCATCCTTATAGGTATCGCCCACAGGCAGGTATTGATTGTTTACAACAATCTTTCCTCGCTCAATAAAATCAATATTTTTTATGTTGATGATGTAGGATTTGTGTATTCGCAAAAAAGCTTCGGCAGGCAACACCTCTTCCATATTACGCATACTGTCAAGTGAAAGCACTTTACCAGCTTTGGTGTGGAAAGCAATATAATCGCGCATAGCCTCAATATACAATACGTCGGAAAAATTTATTTTTTGTATACGATATTCGGTTTTAACGAAAATATAATCGTTTTTTGGCAAAGGTGTTGTCCCCTGTAACATTTCCTGTTCCAGTTTTTTCTTTGCTTTTTGCACTGCTATACTAAACCTTTCATAAGTAACGGGTTTTAACAAATAGTCAGTTACATCATGCTCGTAACTCTCGGCCGCATATTCGCTATAAGCAGTTGTAAGAATTACCTGGCATGCCCCGCGAATAATTTTAATAAATTGCATGCCTGTAAGTTCAGGCATCTGTATATCTAAAAAAACAATATCAGCCTTACCATCCTGCACATATTGCAGCGCCTCAAGCACATGCGTAGTTTTCAGCACCAGGTCAAGCCCCTGTGTTTTAAAAACATAATCAGCCAGCAGCTTTACCGGAAGTGGCTCATCATCTACTACAATACATCTTATCAATTTATTCATACAGCAATTCCAGGTTAACTGTAAACAAACCATTTGTGTCTTCAATATCCAGTAAATGCCTGCCTGGGTATAACAGTTCCAGCCTGCGCTTTGTATTGGCAAGACCAATCCCTCCTATCCTGTCCTTCTCACCATAGCCTTTGGCATTACGGCAATAAAAATATAGCTTACTGGCCGTACATCTTACAATAGCTGTAAACCCATGACCACCGGCGGAAAAATCACCATGCTTAAAAGCATTCTCAACAAAAGGTAT